>JBAPMH010000133.1:0-4241 GCA_049278515.1 Chthoniobacterales bacterium | reverse complement strand
GGGCAAAGGTGAGCGGGGAAGTATTTTCGTCCGCATTTTCCGAATCGAGCCATCTTTCCTGGCGGAGGGAAATTGTCCATCGGGCTTCAAAGATGTCTCCGCGAAGTTTGATTTGATTTACGGAAAGGCCGAGCCGGGTGATGGCGGGCGAGGCGTGAAAAGCGACGTCATTGACGCAATCCCCGCCGCTCAGCGCCATCGTTGGGGTAAGCGAGGCGCTCGGCAAAAGAGTGAGTTGAACATCGGCGATGTCCTCGAACGCAAACTCGCCGCCGGCCGAAATGTCCGCGTCGCGCTCTTGCAAGTGGGCAAAGTCGATCATCGCCTTCCGGCCTTTGAAATTGACTCCACCTGAAATGGCCGAGCCCCGCAGGAGCTGGCCGTCCACCAGATTGACGCTGCCAAAAATAAGCGGATGCTGCACGGAATCAGCGAAGTTGAGGTTGCCGCTCAGGATTCCGCGGGTGAAAACTCCGCCCGAAACGAAGTGGGGCAAATTCCCCAGCAAAATCGCCGGAAAATTCACGGTTGCGGACAAGGGGCCGTTGCTGACGAGCGCAAATTCGTTGTCGCGTTTTTCCAATTGAATCGGCAAGGCCGCTTCGATTTTTACCGGATCGGAACCAGGGACGGCGGCACTGGCTTTGACGTTCGCCATGCCGAAGGCGAGGCTCGCGTCCAGGTCCCCGCTCAGGGGGGGAGAGTTATCCAGCACGAAATTGCGGAGATGGATCTCGGTTTTACCCTGAAGCGAAGCGGGCGTTCCCGAGAGCAGCAGTTTCCCATTCGCCTGGCCCGAAAAATCGGGTTTCGCTTTCACCGCGGCCGCTAATTCGGCGAGGTCCACCGCATCGACGGTGAGATCGACATCGAAGAACGGATCGACGCCGAGGGCCGCGGGCCAGGATAAACTTTCGCGAAATTTGCGAGCCGAAATCGGCATAAAAACGTTTCCATAAATGCGGGGACGTCCGTCCAAGTCGAACCGCAGGCCCTGAGCCTGAATGTAATTTTTCGCGACGCCAACGAAGGCCTTCAGGTCGGCGTGCTCGTTCCAGAAGTGGAATTGCTTGAAGAAAATACTCTCAGGCGAATAGTCCGCGTCCAGCTCGGCGTCGAAAAGGGCCAGCGGGCCGTTCGGGACGCGCAGGTTTTTGGCCCGCGCCTGAAACGTTCCCGATCCGCCGTCATTTCCGCCGCGGCCCTTCCACTCCGCCGCCACGGAACCTTCCAGAGGCCAGGGCATCATATCGTTCGGAACGAAGCCGCGGTAATTGGCGATTTGCGCGACTGAGGATTGAAACGCGCCGCTGTAGGAGTAGTCGCCGCCGAGCGCGAAGCTTCCTTCCCCGTGAAAGAAATCGCCGGTCTGGCGAAGTTCGAACTGGGTAATCGCGACGCGCGATTCTTCCAGGTCCAGTTTGACCTCCATCGATTCGATCGGGGAGCGGAAGAGGACCAGCGAATTTCCCGAGAGAGAAAGGTGGCCGCCGAGTTTTCCTTCGCGCGCGTTGATGGAGCCGTTTGCGGACAGCTGGCCGGCGAAATCGGGCGGACTCCAACCGAAGAGCCGGGCAAATTCGCCGAGATCATTGATCGACGCGGAAATGTCTCCGCGGAACGCCGGCTTGAGCCAGTCGACCGCTTTTTCGGGCAGCGCGAATTCGCCATTCAAGGTGAGCTGATTGTTGCGCTGCTTGATGTAGAATTGCTCGATCTGCACTTCTCGATTAGAGAGGGAGGCGCCGATCATCACCGTGTCCGCCGTTCGATCCCGCCAGGTTAACCCCGTTACTTCCGCCCAGAGGGCTGCCGTGGCGTTCTGGAGATCGTTCATGTCACCCCGAAAGGTAAATTTGCTGGCGTGGAGCGAGCCACTGGCGCGGTTTGTCCATTCGAGAGCATCCGACATTTGCGCGACGGAAATCTCCGAGCAGCTTCCGGCCACGTCCCAGGTCCGCCGGTCATCGTGATCGTCGCTTGAAATCCGGGCGCGAATTTTCCCTCCAAACGCGTCGAGGCCGATCTCCATCGCGAGCCGGCTTTCGCCGAGGTGGGCAAGGTCGATCGTGATCGTGTCCAAATCGAGGCCCGGCATGACGCTGAGAGCGCCGATGACCAATCTGCCTTCCTGCCAGGAAGTCGCGCCGCGCAAATTGGAAAAGCTTTTCTTGAACAAGGGCGACTCGATCGCAATCTCGCCCGCCGTAAACGTCCCGGTTTCGAGTTCTGAGCCCGAGAGCGCGCCGTCGAGCAGGTCGACGATCGTGTCGCCGTTTTCGAGATGAAGTTTTACACCGGAGAGCTTGAAATTATCCGCGAGAAGATCTTCGAGGAGCGGCCACGCTACGCGCTGCGACGTGGCCGCAGCCTGCGGATTCCGGCGGATATTCACGGTGATTCCTTCCGACCGAAGCGCGCGAAGCTTCCGGTTGTCCGAGGCGCCGAACATCGCGGCGAGATTCAAATCGGCTTCAAGACGGGGCGTCGCCGCGTCTATCTGAAACAGCGCCGCGGGGTCGCTGGTGACGTGCACACTATGAACGATCACCGGACCGAGGAAAGGCGCCTCGATTTGGCCCAGTGCGATCCGGAGCCCTCCCTGCCGCGCGACGCGGGCAGCCCAAAGACGCAATCCGCCGGCCACGAGCAAAGGGGAGAAGCAGACGGCCAGGAGCCCGGCCACAAAAAGGGACCCGCCAAAAATAATGAGGAATTTCCCGGATCGCATTGAAGTCCACATGCTTAGCGGGAAACGAGTGAACCTGAAAGCGGGAAGGTGGGCGCGCATGTCACCGCTGCGACCCGCCTATTGGTTTGCCGGCGCCAGTTGGAAATGGAGGCGCAATGGCCGTTCGGCGTGGATTCGATCGTCGAGCTGTTTTTGCAGGGCGGTCTCTGCTTCGGCCAGGATCCCGCTTTCGGCCGCTTTTTGCCGGGCGAGATCGGGAAGAACAGCGAGCTGGGTCTCGAGATCCTGCGCGGAGATTCGATTCCAAAAGCCGTTTTCGAACGCGAGCACCTCAACCTGCTTTTGTTCTACCCCCAGAATCGACGCACGGGGCAGGCTGACCGAGATATCCTCCGGCGTCAGGTCGACAGCGACGTCATGCTGGAGATCGAAGCCGGCCTTGGCCTCGAAGGTGGCATGGAGCTTCACCCGCTTGGTGCTGCCGGCCCAGGTATGGAGGAATTCGTGTTCGACCTCGACCTGGCGCGAAAGGATCGCGAGCTGAGCGGTCGCCGTCGTTCGCTCGAGGTAGACGCGGTTGTTGATCGTAATCCGCGGCTGCAATTGCGCCACTTCCACGAACGCAGCCCGAACGTCACGCCCGAGGCGTTCCAGCTCCGCGGTGCTTTGTCGCGCGGTCCGGGTCGGCCACGTTTCCAGACGCCAGAAGACGAAGACGAGGAGGGCCGCGACGAGCAGCGCCACCAGGGTGAACGCGAGCGGCCAGGAAAATTTTCGCCGCGGTTCAAGCAGGTCTGGATTCATGAGGCATGTCCCCAAAAAAGTACCGCCCCCCACGTCCGATGGACATGAAGGGCGGCTGTTCCCCCCAGAACATTTTTTTAACCGAGGACGTTTTAGTCCACGTCGGGCATGGCCGCAAACTATTTTTTCAAAGTATTTTAAAGTATTTCTGCTGATCTTTTGGGGGACGCCAATCCTGGCCTACCTTAAGTTGTTTTATGAAGCTGGGGCTGCGCTATCAGACGGTCTATCGTTACGAGGAGCCGGTGGGTTTCTCGCCCCATGACGTGCGCCTGTTTCCGAGAAGCGATCGCTTCAGCCGCGTCCGCCGCCTGGATTTCACCGCCAGCCCCAGGGCGACTATTCGATATTCGCGCGACGTATTCGAAAACATCGTGGCCTCGTGTTTTTTTCCGGAGCGCTCGAAAGAGCTGGAGTTGCGCCTCGCGATCAATCTCGACCTGGACGAGAAGGACCCGTTTCATTTCATCCTGGAGAATCACGCGGTCGAAACGCCATTCGAGTATGACCCGGCGATTGGCCAATTGCTTGCGCCCTACCGGGAAAGGCGCGTCAAAGAACGTTTGGTCGTGCCGGGGTGGGAGCCTCCCACCAGCCGGAGACGGCGCGATACGGTCGGCACTCTGGTCGAACTGACCCGGCGGCTGCACGAATGCATCGGGTATGAGCGGCGCGAGGAAGGGGCCGCGCTTTCTCCAGCCGAAACGCTCAGGATCGGCCGAGGGGCCTGCCGCGACGTCTCGGT
>JBAPMH010000132.1:0-2281 GCA_049278515.1 Chthoniobacterales bacterium | reverse complement strand
CCCTAAAGCGCTCACCGAACATAACTGAAAATTACGAGTGGCAGGGACGGTTCGCCGTCCCTGCCATTTCTGTTTCGGAGTCTGCGCTCTGATCCCTGGCAACGCGAAGGACCTGGCGGGCCGAAGTCGAGAGTCGGCCCGGCAAAATACAAAAACTTTCGCGATCGCGAATTAACCTCGACAGAAGGAACAAATCCCGATCAGATCACCGCGCCTTCTGAAGAATTTCCGGCCACCTTGTCGAAGAACGGACCGGAGTTGCTCTGGGATTGTGCCCGGCGCTCTCTCTTCATGAGAACCAAGCCGGACCCAATATGAAAATGTTAACGCGCTCAACTTTCTTGGAGAAGGCCAGAATGGCCGGCTCAATCACCGCAGGATTGGTTTTGCTATCGGCCGCGGTCCCTTTTGCGGGTGCGGCCTCTCAGGGTGACCAGACGATGTGGCAAAGCGTCGAGGAACGTTCCCTCGACCCGGCGGCGAAGCGCCTGATCGTCCCCGCTGTTTACCGAACCGTTCGCTTGGATACGGCGACGCTGGCGCAAACGCTGGCCCAGGCTCCGATGGAGTTCACCACGGCGGCGAGACAGAATCCGGGCCTCATTTATCTCCCGATGCCCGATGGGTCGATGGCGCGCTTTCGTTTCGAAGAATCTCCAATCATGGAGCCGGGCCTGACGGCAAAATTCCCGGGGCTTAAGACCTACCGAGCCCAAGGGATAGACGATCCCACCGCAAGCTGCCGCTTCGACTGGTTGCCGACTGGATTTCACGCCATGATTCTCGGTTCGTCCGGCACGGTCCTGATCGATCCTTATGCGCAGGGCAACACGACCGATTACATCTCTTACTGGAAAAGAGACGCGGCGAATACAACCGCCGGGTTCCAATGTCATTTCGTTAACGACTCGGTCGCCCCTCAGTCTCAGCGGGATGCTTTCGCACCGGCGGTCACTTCCGGCACTCAATTGCGGACTTACCGCCTGGCGTTGGCTTCGACTAACGAATACACCGTCGCGGTAGGCGGCAACACGATCGCGGGCGCGCTCACGGCTGAGGTTGCGATCATGAATCGCGTCAACGGCGTCTACGAACGCGATCTGGCGATTCACATGAACATCATCGCCAACAACAATCTGATTACTTACGCCGGCGATAACCTGAGTTGCGGCGGAGCCTGCACCGCTGCGAACGACCCGTACACGAATGATGATGGAGAGGCGATGCTCGGGGAGAACCAAACCACGACTGACAGCGTCATCGGGTCGGGTAACTACGATATCGGTCATGTCTTCAGCACTGGCGGCGGCGGTATCGCCAGCCTGAATGTTCCCTGCGGCTCGTTTAAGGCCGAGGGCGTAACCGGCCTGGGCAATCCCGTGGGCGACGCGTTTGCCATAGATTATGTCGCCCACGAAATGGGCCACCAGTGGGGCGCGCTCCACACCTTCAATGGAACCGTAAGCAACTGCGGAGGCGGAAACCGGGACGGCTCGGCGGCCTATGAGACCGGCAGCGGGATTACCATCATGGCCTATGCCGGAATTTGCGGTAACCAAAACCTGGCCGCCCACAGCATTGACACCTTTCACGTCAAGAGCCTCGAGGAGATTGTTGCTTATAGCCAGACCGGCAACGGCAATACCTGCGCCAGCACCACGGTCACCGGAAACACCCCGCCGGCTGTGACGGGACCGGGAAATTTTACCATCCCAAAAGGAACCCCCTTCTACCTGACCGCGTCCGCCACAGACATCAACGGCGATTCGATCACCTACGACTGGCAGGAGTATGATCTGGGCGCCGCCACCACCGCGGTTCCGAACACCGACGCCGACGGAAATCCCCGCCCAATCCTGCGGCCTTATTCTCAAACTGTCGGGGGAACCCGAACGTTTCCCTCGCTCCAATACATTTTGAACAACGCGAATGTCCCGCCCGCGACCACGGGCGGATTTCTGACCGGCGAGCTCTTGCCGGCTATTGCGCGCAATATGACCTTCCAGGTGATAGCCCGCGATAACCGCGCCAACGGAGGCGGGATTAACACCACCTCCTCGGTCGTGACGATTAACGCTGCGTCGGGACCGTTCGCGGTGACCTGGCCCAATGCCGTCTTTGGCGTGCAACGCCTGACCAATCTCACGGTAACCTGGAATGTCGCCGGCACCGCGGCGGCACCGGTCAGTGCCGCGAACGTTAAGATTTCTCTTTCCACCGATGGAGGCAACACGTTCCCAACTCTCCTCGCTGCCAGCACCCCGAACGACGGATCTGAAAC
>JBAPMH010000131.1:0-1694 GCA_049278515.1 Chthoniobacterales bacterium | reverse complement strand
GTCAATCAGCAAGTAGCAGGTGTGCGCCTGGCGATCCACTAGTGCCGAATTCGGCTTCCCTTTTCCGGAACGGCAGGACGGTTTGGCAAAAATCGCGTTAGCGGAGCGGGATGACCTTCCAACTGATTTTTCCATTTGCGATTTCAAGCCATGCTACGCTTGGGGGTGCGCCCTGGTTGGCTCGCGTCACGCAACCCGGATTTAGGAAAAGCACGCTCCCGCGTCTTTCGTTTCGCGGAACGTGCGTGTGCCCGTGCAAGACCAGATCAACGTCATCGGGCAAATGTTCGGGCGGTATATGTTGGAGACGGAATTTCAATCCGCTTCGCGCAAGATCGACAACCAATGGCCATTCGTAATTGCTGTCGCAATTTCCTCGCACGACAGTGACTTGAGGCCGAATCGCGCGGAGCTCGTCGAGAATTGTCTCCGTGCAAACGTCGCCGAGGTGCCAGATTTCATCAGCGTCCCTGGCGATTTCTCTAACGGCTTCCGGCAAACGATTGTGGGTGTCGGCCAGAACGAAGATGCGCAAGATGTCCTTCGATTTCTCAGGCATTGGCATAGCGCGGAAAGCTATCTCTACAAACTGTTACGCGCCACGCGTTCCGGCGGCATGTTTCGGTGCGTGCGTTGATTTGCACGGCGGCGGATGTTACGTAGCCTCGCCCGCTCTGTCATGAGTCAGAACTATAAAAATACTCTTAATTTGCCACGCACGGAGTTTCCGATGAAGGCAAACCTCGCCGCGCGCGAGCCGGAAATGCTTCGAGCGTGGGAGGAGACCCGACTCTACCGGCAGATTCAGAAGTCGCGAGAGGGTAGGGAATTATTTGTCCTGCATGATGGGCCGCCGTTTGCCAACGGAGACGTGCACATGGGCACCGCGCTTAACAAAATTCTTAAAGATTTCGTGGTGAAATCGCAGACAATGCTGGGCAAACGCGCGCCGTATGTGCCAGGCTGGGATTGTCATGGCCTGCCCATCGAATACAAGGTGGTGAAGGAATCGCGCGGCCTTTCCCCGCTCGAGATTCGCACAAGATCGGAAGCGTTTGCGCGGAAGTTCATCGACATCCAGCGCGAACAATTCAAGCGACTGGGGGTCTTCGGCGATTGGGAGAATCCGTATCTGACGATGGACCCCAAATATGAGGCAGAAATCTTGCGGGCTTTCGCTGTATTCGTCGAGGAGGGTCTCGTTTACCAATCCAAGAAGCCGGTTTTTTGGAGCACAGGGGCGCAAACCGCGCTGGCCGAAGCTGAGATAGAATACCAGGACCGCGACGACACCGCGGTCTACGCGCGATTTCCCTTTCTTCCCGATCAAGTGGCGAAGATCGGTTTATCAACTGACAAACCGGTCAGCGTCGCGATCTGGACAACCACGCCATGGACATTGCCGGCAAATCTCGCGATCGCAGTGGATCCGAACGCCGAATATGAAATTTTGAGTAATCAGGACGAGAGAGTGATCGTTGCTCGCAAGCTTCGCGAACAGTTTATTCAGCAAACTGGTTTTGCTGCCCCGGAAGAATCGACTTTCCGTGTTGGCAAACAGCTGGTCGGGCTTCAGGTGCAACATCCATTTCTCGACCGAAAATCC
Organism: Chthoniobacterales bacterium; assembly: GCA_049278515.1. Classification (GTDB taxonomy): domain Bacteria; phylum Verrucomicrobiota; class Verrucomicrobiia; order Chthoniobacterales; family UBA10450; genus AV80. The sequence continues at coordinate 88 of JBAPMH010000131.1, read as the reverse complement.
GCCATACTCGCCGCCGATTTCGTCACCATGGATACCGGCACAGGCCTGGTGCACATCGCGCCCGGTCACGGCGAGGACGATTACTGGT
>JBAPMH010000130.1:0-11738 GCA_049278515.1 Chthoniobacterales bacterium | reverse complement strand
ACTTTGGGTGTCGAGTACAACGACAATATCAACCTGGCCGATGATGGTTCGATCTTAGCCAACTTGCCCACCGGGCCGCTTGCGCTCGCGACTACGCCGCAGAGCGACTTCATCATCCATCCTTCGGTGAACTTGAACGCCCTTTGGCCGATCACGCAGTTGAATACCCTCAAGTTTGACATTGGGATTGGTTACGCGTTTTACCTCGACCACTCGAATTACAACACCGATAGCGTGCTCCTGACGCCGGGATCGCAGCTCGCCTTTGATATTTTTGTAGGCGATTTCCGGATCAACATCCACGACCGCTTTTCCCTCGAGCAGGATCCAGTTTCAGAAGTCGCTCTGAGTAACGTTGCCGATTACGGCCGGTTCCAAAATAGCGCGGGTGTCGCCGTTCTGTGGGATTTGAACCAGGCGGTCGTTACGTTGGGGTATGATCACTACAACTTTATCGCCACGAACGACATCTTCGATTATCTCGACCGGAACGCGGATATCTTCTCGGCCACGGTTGGCTTTACCCCTACTTCGACCATGACCGTCGGTCTCGAGGGATCGGTCATCGACTCTTATTACGATAAAAATGTCCTGAATGATTCGCTCACCTACAGCATTGGCGCGTTCCTGGAGACCCAGATAACGAGCAATCTGAAATTGCGGGTCGCGGGCGGCTATCAAAATATTAATTTCGACACCGGGGGCCTGGTTAACGATTCGCAGGATTTAAGCGATTATTATGCGAACGCCCTGCTCTCGCATCGCGTGAACTCGGTGTTGAACCACAATCTGTCCATCGGTCACGAAAGTCAGCTGGGAGTGAACTCAAACTATGTGAAGCTGAATTATGCTCGCCACACGGCGACTTGGAACATTCTGTATCACACGCTTTTGACGACGGAACTGTTTTACGAGGATGCGCAGGAATCCGGCGGCCAGGGGCGACTGTTCCCACCGATTCCGGGCCTCCCAAATCTCAATCCTTTTGCCGCCGAACACATTCATCGCTACGGAGGCGCGCTCTCGCTGGGATATCAGCTGACTCCGCACGTCACCCTCGGGCTTCGTTATCAATACACCCAGAAAGATTCGGATCAGCCGCTGCGCGATTACAGGCAGAATCGCGTTGCGCTGGACGGCACCTACAGTTTCTAAAAAGGAGACAATTGCAATTTCATGAGAACATGGGCTTTCACATTCCTTGTCGCTGCCTCGATCGCGGGGCCGTTACCGCTTTTGGCGCAGGAATCCAGCCCCATGCCTTCGATTCCGAAAGCGACGTCGGTCGAGCCCCCCACCACCAGCACGGTCATGCGGACCAATTCCATGACGGTGCTCGACGACAAAAAGCGACTCGGGTCTAACGACTACGTTAGCTTCCGCGTTGTCGAAGATCGTGACAACGAATCACAGCATTTGCGCGTTAACGACAACGGCGAGCTGGAAGTTCCTTATATCGGCCTTGTTCCCGCGGCGGGAAAGAGCTGTAAGGAACTGGCGTACAATGTGAAGGCCGCCCTCGAACGGGAATATTATTATCACGCGACGGTCATCATCGCCGTCGACCGGGTCAGTGAAAAATCTCGCGGCAAGATTTACGTTTACGGTTCGGTCAAGGGGCAAGGGCCGCAGGAGATCCCCCCCGACGAAACTTATACGGTCAGCAAAGCTATCATTCGGGCGGGCGGTTTCGGCGATTTTGCTAACAAACGGAAGGTGAAACTGACCCGCAAATCGGGCCAGGATGTTGTCGTCGATCTAAAGCGGATTATCGAAGAGGGACACACTGAGGAAGATGTTGTCCTCCAGCCAGACGATCAGATCTACGTGCCGCAGCGTTTGATCAACATGTAATCATGCCAGCGCCCGCCGCCACCGATCGACCCGCCTCCGCTCCCTGGAGTACCGCGCTTATCACGCGCCTCCATCGTTACAAGGCGCTCCTGCAACGCCGCTGGTGGATCCCAGTGTTGACCATTTGCCTTGGGCTTTTTGTCCAGGCCTGGCTCATCTATCAAACGCCGCCCTCCTTTGAATCGCGCAGCAAAATGATGCTGGCGGGCAAGATGAACATCTCCCAAAGCGCGGTTTACAGCGAAGACAGCGTCAATTTTTACGGAACCCAGATTCAACTCATGCAAAGCGCCGAAGTCCGGCGCAGCGCGGAGTCGCTGGTCCGTTCGACCCATCCGGAGATGCAACCGGTTCCCGTCGACATCACCGTGGCGCAAAAGCCGCGCACCTCCATTTTCGATTTGATCGCGATCGGGAGCACGCCGGAATACACCCAGGCCTATTTGAACTCGGTCATGCAGAAGTATGTGGATTTCAAGAAAGGCATGCGCGAAAACCAGGGCTCTACGGTCACGACCGCCATCACCGAACAGCTGATTCAGGTGGAAAAGGACTTGCGGAGCAGCGAGGACGAAATGCTCGATTTCCAGAAGCAAAACAACATCGGCTTCATCCAGGAGGAAGGGAATAGTGCGGCCCAGTATCTTGTCCGGCTGAACCAGCAATACGCTCAGCTCAAGACCGAATACGATTTGCTCAGTCTCCTCGATCTCGACCAGAATCTGGACCGGACCCAGGGCAAGAATGACAGCAACCCCACAACGAACGCCGCTCCGCCTTCAGAGGACCGCCCGCCGGGACTGGCGTTCTCTGATGTGGGACCGGAAACCGATTACCTCAAAGCGAAGCAAAACGTCCAGTTGCTGAAAGCCGAGCGTGAAACGCTCTCAAAAGATTTGCGGCCCAAGCACCCGAAAATCATCAAGCTAAACGACGAAATTACAAAGCAGGAAAAGCTGATCGATTTGTTCCGCCAGGACACCGTAGAAAAACTCGAGACCCGCAGAAAGTCCATCGGCAAGCAAATGGAAAACCTGCAGGTCAATATCAAAGAGTGGGAGAATAAGGCGCTCGATCTGAGTCAGCGCCTTGCCCAGTTCAATCGCATCAAGGGAAAGGCGGAGCGATTGAAGACCCTCTACGAGCGGCTCACTAACAATCTCAAGGACATTAACGTGTCCCAAAGCGTGGACAGTGCCGATCAGATCTCGATCATGGAGATGGCGTCGCCGCCGATTTCCGTGCGGCCCGGCCTATTCAAGAGTTTGCTGATCGGTTTGGGTTGCGGCGCGCTCGCCGGCATCGGCATCCTGCTCTTGCTCGATCGGATCGACGACCGCATGGCTTCGTTCGGTGAGTTCCAGCACCAATTTTCCGAGAATGTCCTGGGGCAAATCCCGAAAGAAAAAACCAAGGGTCGCGTCACCCTGCTTCAACCCGACGATGCCCGGCATGTCTTCGCCGAATCGTATCGGAACATACGCTCGTCCATTTTCTTTATGCCCTACGAGGGGCCACGCCCCAAGACCATGCTCGTCACGAGTTCGGTGCCTAACGAAGGCAAATCGACGATCTCTTCTAACCTCGCCATTACGATGGCCCTCTCCGGCGCACGCACGCTGCTCATCGACGGCGATCTTCGCCGGGGCGCCCTGCGCGAGGCGTTCGGTGTTTCGTCGAAAATCGGGTTTTCAGAGGTTCTTAAACAGGAAGTCAATTGGCAGGAAGTGGTCGTGCCCACGTCCTATCCGAACCTGTTCCTCCTCCCGCGGGGCAAGACGCTCGGCCAGCCGAGCGAACACCTGCTCCGCGAATCGACTGACGCTCTTCTTCGGGAGATGTACAATCACTACGATTACATTATCATCGATAGCTCGCCGGTTCTGGCGGCGGACGATTCCACCAGCCTCGCGCCGAAAATCGATGCGACCATTTTTGTTGTCCGTCTCTCCTACACCTCGGCGCGTCTCACCCGGAAATCGCTTGAGTTGCTCTACAATCGCCAGGTCAATGTCCCCGGCGTTATCTTGAACTACGTCGACACGTCGCTACCGGAATATTATTACTACCAATATTCGGAGTACTACAACACGCCGGTGCCGGTTGAAGAACACGACGAAGTCGCGGCCTCGCATCGTCATCAGCCCAGGCAGATTCAATCCTCGTAGCGCGCTCTTCAGTTCTAGGGCAGTGACTTTGAGCGGCTCCACCCGGGGCGAAATCAACCGATGAGTTTCTTCGGCCCGATTTCGCCGCCCGTCCTCAACGAAGCTTCCACTCCCCTGATCAGGCGCGCGCTCCATCGCGCCCGGATCGTCGGCAATTTTGCCCTGGTCCAGGGCGTGGTGCAGGTGATTGGTTTCCTGAGCGGCATTTTGGTCATCCGGCACCTCGACCAGCGAGAATATGGCTACTTCACGATCGCAAATACGATGCAGGGTACCCTTAATGTCCTCGCGGACATCGGCATCAGCATTGGACTCATCTCGATCGGTGGTCGCGTCTGGCATGATCGGCAGCGCTTCGGCCAACTCGTAAACACGGCCCTCGGCCTCCGGCGGAAGCTCGGCGCCGGCGTCGTCCTCGTAGTCACGCCGATTCTCTATTTCATGCTCGTGAAGAACGGAGCTTCCGTGAGCTATGCTGCGGTTCTAATCGTGGCGGTTCTCGCCGGGCTTGGTATCCAACTCTTGATCGGCGTGTTTAGTGTGGTGCCCCGCCTTCGCTCCGATATCAGCCGGATTCAGATCATCGATCTGACGGGTGCCGTGGCCCGTTTGCTTGCGCTGTTTCTCTTGATGTTTTTGTTTCTTAATGGCGCGGTTGCGCTCGCCATTGGGTCGGCCACTTTGCTTCTTCAGTATTGGATGCTGCGAAAATATGTTGCCGGAGTCGTTGACCTCACAGCACCAGAAAACAAAGAGGACCGCGAAGCGATGCGCGGCTTCATTCGAAGCCAGGCCGCCAACGCAATTTTCTTTTGTCTCCAGGGCCAGATCACGGTTTTTCTCATTAGCTTTTTTGGCCAGAACGTCAGCTCGGTTGCGGAGGTCGGCGCTCTTGGCCGGCTGGCGATGATTTTTGCCGTTCTGAGCCATCTCCTGGCGAATGTATTTGCTCCGGCTTTCGCGCGCTGCCAGAGCCTGAGGAAACTTCGCTGGCAATATGCGGCCATCGTCAGCTGCGTCGTGTGTTTCAGCCTTGTCATCATCGCCGCCGCCTCTTTTTTCCCCCATCAGTTCCTTTTTGTCCTGGGGAACAAATATGCCCACCTTGAGCGCGAACTATTGCTCATGGTCGGCGGCGCGGTAGTTGCCGCGTTGGCCGCGACCCTGTGGTCGTTGAACGCGGCGAAGGCCTGGGTCGCCGGGTCCTGGCTCTACATTCCTCTCACCCTGGCGACACAGCTGGCGATGATTCCTTCCACGGATTTCTCCAGCGTCACGGGCGTGCTCAAGTTCAACCTTGTCTCAGCGATTCCGAGTTTGGTGCTAAATCTCATTCTGAGCTACCGCGGGTTTCGGAGCTGGCGGCTCCTGGCGGGCTGAAGCAATGCCAAATTACGGCTACCATTTTGCTCGAGCGGAGGGGAGGACGATCCGCGCCCTTTACCGGGCATTCTTGGGCCGGTTTTCCGAAATTGAACCACCACAATCCTTCCCCTTCGAAGTCTTTTCGTATTCGGGCGAAGCCGCATTGCCGGAACAAGTGGCCTCGATCAGATCGTTTCTGCGGCACGTTGGGCAGCCGCCCCATTTCACCGTCGTGTCGGATGGCACCTACTCAGACAAAAGCCGGCGTGTGCTAAAGGCGATTCATCCTTCAGTCTCCGTGAGCGATGCCCGCGACTGGATACCTGGCAATCTTCCGGAGGGAATCTATCCCTATTTGAAAGATCATCCTACCGGCCGGCAGCTCGCTCTTATCATGTCACTGGCCAGGAATGGACCGGTCTTATATCTCGATTCGGACATCCTGTTTTTTGCGGGAGCGAACGACCTTCATACCTATGCCGAAGTCACCGGCGTTCCCGCGTTCTATCTGCTCGATTGCCGTTTTTCGGGTGACGAACGCCTTCTCCGTGATCATTTGGAAGCAAATGACCCGGTAAATACGGGTTTCCTCTTTCTCTTCCAGCCACTCGATTGGTCTCTGAGCGTCCGGCGATTTCTAGAGTTAGACGGCGCCCCGAATTTCTTTACCAATCAGACAATGACTCATCTAGCCATGCATGCGAATGGCGCCCGCGCCTTCGATCCGCAAAAGTATATCCTGAAATTGGACGATCAATTTGTTTACCCGGATCGCCATGTTCATCCGGGAGTCGCATTGCGCCACTACGTGAATCCGGTCCGACACAAATTTTGGACAAGCCTCCTTTGAAGACCGTCACCGCGGTGAATCAGCCTCTGCGTATCCTTGCGATCGTAAATCTTCCGTGGGACCCACGGTTCGGGGCGGCCCGCGTGTGGATCGAGCTGGCCGGGGAGTGGAGCAAGGCGGGCCACCTGGTGGAGAGATTTTGCCTGACGGATGCATTTCCGACGCCGGCCTCCTCAAGTGCGATTACGGCGGTTCGCCTGCTTCTATTCCCATGGCGAGCTGCGAAATTTGTCCGGCAAAACGCTGATCGTTTCGATGTGATTGATGCGCTCGTGGGCACCCTGCCATTCTCGAAAAAGTCTCTCTCGTTTTCCGGGCTACTCGTGGCCCGTTCGGTCGGACTTTTCTATCTCTACGAGAAGTTCGAGCGCGCCGCGGCGAAACGCTGGCCGCCGACCTCGAGAGGGAAGCTGATGGGCCGCCCTTTCTATTGGTTTGTTAATAAGCGGACCCGCGCGGCCTCGGACGCCTCCATCCGGCATTGCGATGTCGTGAATCTGCCGAACTCCGACGAGTTGCGATGTCTCCGGGATGAGATGCGGTCCGCAAAGCCGGCCGTGGTAGAGCCCTACGGCATTACCCCAGCGCGGCGGGAGGCGCTTCTGGAAGCGGCCGCTCCTGCGGAAAACCGGTGGCAAAAAAAGAAGGTGGCCTTCATCGGGATGTGGAGTCCGCGAAAAGGAGCCAAGGATTGGGGACAAATAATCGAGCAAATTCGTGCTCGCGTCCCCGGCGCCTGCTTTCTTTTTCTGGGCACAATGACCGAGACGCAAAATGTTTGGCGTGATTTGGGGCGCGAGCCGGCTGATTTTGTCGAGGTCGTACCGCAATTTCAGCCCGACGAGCTTCCCCGGCTCCTTTCAGATTGCACTGTCGGCGCATTTCCCAGTTACGTGGAGGGCTTTGGCTTGGCCGTCGTCGAACAATTGGCCGCGGGACTTCCGACGGTAGCGTACGACGCTCCCGGCCCGCGCGATATTTTGGGGGAGAGCCTGCCAGAGTTACTCGTGGCATCCGGCGACGTGGGACAGTTTAGCGCCGCCGTCGTCGAAATTTTCGAGAATAGTTTCGAGCGTTATCAGGGGTTGAGCGAACGAAGCGCGGAGGCGGCACTTCGGTTTTCCTGGCCCGTGATCGCCCGCGATTCCGCCGAAGAATATCGCAAACAGCTCGGTGATCTTGCTTCACATTTCGGCGACGACCTTTCCAGTAATGCCCACGCGTGACACCGTATTGCAGATTGTGCCTCGTTTGCCGGGCACTTTTGATGGGGTGGGTGATTACGCCCTGAACCTCGCGAAAGCGCTGAGCGCGAATCACGGCATCACGACTAGTTTTCTCGTGGCGGAGAAGACCGCGGTCGAATCCAGGGATGGCTATACCGTCGTCTCCGGACTCGATCGCAACACCCCCGCGGGACTGGCCCAAAAATACGAGCACGTGATCTTGCATTACGTGAACTATGGCTATCAATCACGTGGTGTTCCCTTCGCTTTGCGGACCTTCGTTCGAGAACTGCGGGGGCAGTTGCACGGTCGCTGGGTGACGACGTTTCACGAGATTTACGCTTCAGGTCCTCCTTGGAAGAGTGCATTCTGGCTTCGGCCTCTCCAGGTAAAAATCGCCCGCGACGTCATAGACGCCTCCAGTGCTTGTGTCGTGAGCAACGCCCCGATCGAGAAAGTAATTCATGCTTACGATGCCAGGAAGAAGGTCTATCTCCTCCCGATCATGTCGAATTTTGGCGAACCCGAACTGGGCGATTTCGAGGCCGCCTCGCCAAGACGCTGGGTGATTTGCGGTGGAACCGCGTTGGTCGCTCGATCGCTCCGCTGGTTCGAGCGAATGCAGCCGCTGATTCCGGCATCGTTCGCGCCGGAGCACCTGGATGTCGTTGGTGGCCACGAAGAGATTTCCATCCGGAGCACTCTCGAGAGATTGAGCAGCCGCCGCCCCGGTTTGTCGTGTCATTACCATCCGGAGGTTGCTCCCCAGGTTGCGTCGGAGATTCTAAGGCGATCGTGCTTCGCTTTGCTCGATTATTTTGGCGCGGACAAAGTCTGGCCCGGAATGTTGCTCAAATCGAGCGTGTTTGCCGGACTCTGTGCGCACGGCATCGTTCCAATCTTGTCGCATCGCGAAGAAGCCATTTCCATCGACGGCGATGCAATGCCGGGGCCTTATTACCTGATGCCCGGGGCAACGAACTTCCCAGCGCCCGAAGAATTGGGCGAAATCCGGCAACGGATTTATCGCTGGTACCACCGGCACGGCGACTCGAGTCAAGTGGCCGCGGGTTACGCGGAGGCGTTGCGATGACGCACTTCTCCGATCTCACTCTGGCAACGACGATCCACAACAACGCCCGGATGTCGGCCGACATGCTGCAGTCGTTCGAAGCGAATCTGGGCACGGTCGATAAGATTGTGATCGTCGACGATGGCTCGAGCCGGCCCTGCCCGCTCCCGCCGGTAAGCAGCGGTGTCCGCATGATCCGGATGGAGACGGCCCATGGCTTCTGCCACGCCTCCGATGTCGCGCTGCGCGCCGTCCGAACCAGGTTCGCTTTGCTGGTTGATGCCGATGTTCTGTTCGAGCCGGGCGATTTCGCGGGTGGTTACGCCGAGTTCCAAAAAGGAAATTGGGCCTGGGCAAATTTCCGGCAGACAAATTTTCAAGGGCAACCGCAAACCGCCTACGAACAGCCGTTGATGCCGCCCTGGGTTTTCGCTGCCGGAAACCAGATTTTCAAGCTCTGGGAGAAATTTCAACGCGAACCCTCGCCTTCACCCGGCCAGCGGATCGCGGAAGTGGAAGCGGCTCATTCCAGTTGCACGTTGGTTAACCTGGAAGCGTTTCACGCCGTCGGTGGATTCGATCGCTGGTATTGGCAATGCCAGTCCGAGATTGATCTCAGCATGCGCTTTCGAAAAAAAGGCCATCGCGTCGGCATCGACTTCGGGTATCGCGTTAAACACGATGGGACCGGTGGAAAAGGGGGCGGTTCGGCGCGCGTCCTCGATCTTTATCGGTCGCGTCTTCATCTTTACGAGCGTTTCCACCCCTCATCCCGTTATTATTTGCGACCGCTGTTGTTTGTCAGGCATCTCTTGGAGGTGGCCTGGTTCGCGCTGGTTGCTCTGTTCAAAAAGGAGCCGAGACTGCAATTGCGCCTGGAAATGCTGAAAGGAGTTCTGAAGGGTTATCACTGAATTCAATCCGCTCGAAACTCAGCTTGAGCGTCTCATTGAGAAATATCACAGCGAGAAACTGGCCGCCGAGACTCCTGCCTGGATCCTTCCGCCGCTGAGTTGTCGTTTCCTGGAAGAGGTGGCGGCGCTTTTGCCGGCAGGCAGCAGCGCTTTTGAATTCGGCTCCGGCCGCTCCACGAATTCGCTTCGTCGCGCCTCCGCGGCCACCGCAAGCGTCGAAGATTCAGCGGATTGGTTGGATCGGACGGAAAAACTCGAAGACCAGGTTAAGAAGCGGGAAAGCGATTTTTCCGCGGTCATTCCACTTACGCGTTGCTGGAATCGCCTTCGTCCCATCGAATCTTTCAATGTCACGGCGCAGCCGGAATCTTTCCGGCGTTTGCAACGCGCGCGGCTTATTCTGGTGGACAGTCCGCCGAATCCAGCCAAGCGAGAGCACGCTCTTTTTTTGGCGATGGACCAGGCGCCTTTGGGCGCTGTGATCGTGCTGGACGATCTGGAGGTTTCGGCGACGTCGCGTTTCGCTCATCGTCTCGCCCGGCAGAACGCCAATAGCTTCCGGTTTTGGCTCCTAAATATTGACCACAAGCTTGGCGTTTTTCTGAAACTGCGCGCTGGCAAAACGCGGTCCCGGCCTTCGCTCAGGGAATTCATTGGCACCTGGCTGCGCGCTTGAAACCCCATTCGGCCCCGTGAAAATCCTGCTCGGATCTCACCATTTTCTTCCCAGCATGGGCGGGATCGAGACGGCGTCGAACCTTCTCGCGCGCGAGTTCGTGGCCCTCGGTCACGACGTGCACGTCATTACCCAAACTGAAGGAGGCGGTTCTTTTCCTTTCCCGGTAATTCGCAGGCCCGGGCCGTTTGCCCTCTGGCGCCAGGTCCGGTGGTGCGACATCTTTCTTCAAAATAACATTTCGCTACGAACGCTCTGGCCGTTGCTCTTTTTGCGCCGGCCGCTTTTCATCGCGCACCAAACCTGGATCGCGAACTCTGATGACAGCATCGGATGGAGGCAGGGTTTGAAACAATTGGTTCTGCGCCGTGTGACTTCACTGGCCATCAGCCGCGCAATCGCGGAGCACCTCTCGACCCCTTCGATCCAGGTGGGCAATCCTTATGACGACGAAGTCTTCCGGGATCCTCCGTCCGGACCGCGGCCGAAAGAGCTTATCTTCGTCGGCCGGCTGGTTTCCGATAAGGGCGCGAATCTCTTATTGGAGGCCATGGCGTTGCTGGAAGCGAAGCCTCGGCTAACGATCGCTGGAGGCGGTCCTGAACGCGAGCATCTCGAAAAACAGGCGGCCGAATTGGGGCTGCAAGCGGGCGTCGAATTTGTCGGTCCGCAAAGCGGCCATCAATTGGCGGAATTGTTGCGACAGCACCAAATCCTCGTTGTGCCTTCGCGGTGGCGAGAACCGTTTGGGATCGTTGCCCTGGAAGGAATCGCGTGTGGTTGCGTTGTGGTGGGATCGGCGGAAGGCGGACTGGCTGAAGCAATCGGGCCGTGCGGTTTGACGTTTCCGAACGGGGACGCTCGCGCCCTGGCAAACATTCTCGGCAGACTTCTGACTAATCCCCGAGAGTGTGACCGTCTCCGCCAGAATGCCGAAGCGCACCTGGCCCGGTTCACCCCGCGGCAGGTTGCGGCGGTGTATCTCTCCGCGATGGAACAAGCGCCGCAATGATTCTGCTCACTCATCCTTTCGGTAACGCAAATGTCCGCGCGGTCCTGGCGGCGCTTGAGCGGGCCGGTTTGCTGGCGAAGTTTGTCACCACGCTCGGGTGGTCAAAGAATTCTCCCTTCGTCAAAGCGTCCCCGGCCAACCTGCGAGCGCAAATGATGCGTCGCGGCTATGATCTTCCGCCGCAGAAGATCAGGGCGTATCCCGCGCGCGAGATTGTTCGATTGGTCGCCGGAAAGCTGGGCCAGGATTGGTTGACCAAACACGAAACAGGAAGCGCCAGCCTGGACCAGCTTTGGAACGGCCTCGATCGGGCCGGCGCCGAATATCTCCAAAAAAATCACGGCCGCCTGAAGATTCGCGGAATCTATGCCTACGAAGATGGCGCGTTGCGTTCGTTTGAAGCCGCGCGAGAGCTTGGACTTCGCCGCATCTACGATCTGCCGATCGCTTACTGGGAGACAGCGCAGCGTCTGTTGCGGGAAGAAGCCCGGCGCTACCCCGAATGGGAGCCAACTCTTGGCGGCACCCGCGATTCCGAGGAAAAACTGACGCGCAAGACTCGCGAGCTTGAGCTCGCGGAGACGGTGATTTGCCCCAGCGC
>JBAPMH010000129.1:0-4251 GCA_049278515.1 Chthoniobacterales bacterium | reverse complement strand
GTGTCTCACCCGCGCTAGTCGATGTTCTTGCGGTTGAGACACCCGCCGCTACATCAAATCACCGCCGTTCGGGGGAGGCAGCTTCGACTGCGGTCTCAAACGGCGAGAGTGTCGTTGCTACGTTCTTTTTGATGAGGTACCAGAGCGTTGTCGCGAGCAGGAGGGAGATCAACTTCGCGCGCCAATTGTTCAGGATCCATTTCTTCGTCTTCATAATTGCCTTGGAGAAGAATCTCGCCGATGCGTTTGCGGAAAGTTTCCGGGGTGAAATTGCGCTCGATCCGCCGCCGATGACAAATTGAGATCCCGCCGGTTTCCTCCGAGATGATGACCGCGATCGCGTCCGATTCCTCGGTGATCCCGAGGCCCGCGCGATGGCGCAGACCCAGGCTGCGGTCGAGCGTTTCCCGCTGGCTCACCGGAAAAATGCAGGCGGCGGCGGCGATCCGGCCGTTGCGAACGATAACGCCGCCATCGTGCAGGGCGGCTTTCGGATGAAAAATCGTGAGAAGGAGCTCTACCGAAAAGTGCGAGTCGATGATGACGCCGGTCTCTTCGTAAACCCGGATCGATGTGTCCCGCTCGATCGCGATGAGCGCGCCGAATTGTTTATGGGCGAGCTGGGTGACCGCTTCCGCGATGTCGTGGACGGTTTCGCGTTTCTCGCTCGTCAGAGAAAAGATGGGATGGCCGCCGAGCTCGGCCAGGCCGCGGCGGAGCTCAGGCTGAAAGATTACGACCAGCGCGACCGCGAGAAAGACGGAGAAACTCCGGATGATCCAGCCGATGACGACGAGGTTCAGCAATTGCGAAATCAAGGTCAGGGTCAGAAAGACGATGGCCAGACCGGTCAAGACCTTCGCGCCGCGGGTCCCGCGAAAGTAGAGGTAGCCGTAATAAATTCCGACGCTGAGCAGGATAATCTCGAACAAGCTCCGCCAGCGCTCGAACCAGAACTGGAGGACTTGCTGCATCATGGGGCCGTCTCCAGAAGAGCCTCGGTGGCGCGCAGAGCAGCCACGTTTTCCCGGACGTCGTGGACCCGAAGAACATTTGCGCCCCGTTCGCGCAGGAGGGCCGTGAATGCAATTGTTGGTGCAAGCCGGTCGCTCATTTCATTCGATCCAATCATTTTGCCCAGGGAAGATTTCCGGGAAACCCCCACCACGATAGGCCTATCGTGCATCCGGAGTCCCGCGAGATTGGCGAGAAGAGAGAGATTGTGCTCAACCGTTTTCCCAAATCCGATCCCCGGATCAAACGCGATGGCCATGGACTCAATGCCACAATCTAGGGCGCGCGCATATTGTTGTCGAAAAAAATCCTCCACTTCGCCGACCGCGTTCTCATAGTGCGGCGCCGCCTGCATGGTGCGCGGCGTACCCTGCATATGCATGATGATGAAAGCGGCCTGGCTTTCCGCTACGAGCGGCATCATCCCGGGGTCCGCGCGGCCGCCGGTGACGTCATTCACAATCGAAGCGCCGGCTCGGAATGCTTCGCGCGCCACGGCGGCTTTGGAAGTGTCGATCGAGATAAACGCTGAAACGGTTTCCCGAAGGCTTGCGATCACCGGCAGCACCCGCGCCAGTTCTTCCTCAGCGGAAACTGCTGTCGCGCCGGGCCGGGTCGACTCGCCGCCCACGTCGATAATTTGCGCGCCGTCGGCTGCCATGCGTTTGCCCTGTTCGACAGCTTTCTCGGTCGAAAAAAATTCACCGCCATCGGAAAAAGAGTCGGGAGTCACGTTCAATATTCCCATGATCAGGGCGCGTCTGGAGAGATCGACTTCGCGGCCGGCGATTTTCCAGAGCGTGTCACCCATCGAGGGTGACACTATCACGGCGCGTGATTTATTCGATCAACCATCGTCGCCCCGCGGACGACGCCAAATGTGGGAGGGGCCTTTGCGCCCCGACTAAATCGCCGCACAAAGGCGGCTCCCACATTCACGCTGCGCAGAGCAAACCAGCTCCAGAAAAATTGCGCTCGTCTCGTGAACAGTTCACGCGGAGAGTGCTGACCCTATTGTGAAACAGGAAGAGACTTCATTGCGCGAACAAATCCTGCGCTTGCTGCGGGCACCGAAATATCGGCCTCTTGATAACGTCGAGCTCGGCAAAGCGCTCGGCCGGAAAAGCGGTGTCCGGATGAACCTGAACGCGGTCCTGCGCGAAATGGAGCAGGCCGGCGAAATCGCGCGGATTAGAAAGAACCGTTATGTCCTTCCGGCGGAGGCGGATCTCGTGACGGGAACGATTTCCGTGCACCAGGCCGGCTACGCATTTCTGCCTCGCGAGAAGCCGGGCGAGCAGGACTTGTTTATCGCGGCCGAAAACACCGGCACGGCCATGCACGGCGACAAGGTGGTCGCCCGGATCACGCGCGACGAACGGTTCGCCCGGGCAAAAGGCCGGGACCGCGCGGAAGGCCGCGTCATCCGGATTCTCGAGCGCGCTCACGACACGATCGTCGGCACGCTCGAACAATCGAAAAACTTCTTCTACGTCGTGCCGGACGATCCCCGCATCGTGCACAACGTTTACGTCCAGCCGCGGCCCGGGGGCGCGCCGGCTCCGGCTCCACGGCGCGGCGACAAAGTCGTCGTCCGGCTGGAGAATTGGGAATCGCGCCACGTTAACCCCGAGGGGGAGATTATCGAAGTGCTCGGGGCCAGGGACGCTCCGGGCGTCGACATGCTTTCGATCATTCGAAAGTACCATTTGCCGACGGAATTCCCCCGGCCCGTGATCGAGGAAGCGGAAAGGATTCCTGAAACCGTCGAGGAAAAAATGTTCGAAGGCCGCGAAGATTTGCGAAACAAATTCATCGTCACAATCGATCCCGATGATGCGCGCGACTTCGACGACGCCATCGACGTTGAACGGCTTGCCGGTGGCGGATGGAAGCTCGGCGTCCACATTGCGGACGTAGCCGCTTACGTGAAACCGGGAAGCGCCCTCGACCGGGAAGCGCGCAAACGCGGCAACAGCGTCTACCTGCCGGACCGCGTAATCCCGATGTTGCCCGAGCGGTTGAGCAACGGCGTTTGCAGCCTGAACCCTTCCGTGAACCGGCTCACTCACTCCGTCTTCCTGGAATTTACGAAAGAGGGGCGCACGAAATCGGCGCGGTTCGCCCGCACCGTGATCCGGAGCGCGCGCCGGCTGACGTACCGCGAGGCCTACGCCATCCTGAAATCGCAGCCAAACGATCAACTCGGCGAACGTCTTCACGTCGCCTGGGAGCTCGCGTCCCTTCTCCGCAAAAACCGTTTCCGGGACGGCTCCCTGGACCTCGATTTCCCGGAAGTGAAGGTGCGTCTCGATCAGGAGGGCAAACCGATCCAGCTCGAACGGATCGAGAACGACGAATCGCACCAGTTGATCGAGGAATTCATGCTGGCCGCGAACGAAGCCGTGGCGCGCGAGCTGAAAAACCGGCTTATCCCGACGGTTTACCGCGTCCACGAAAATCCCGATCCGGCGAAGCTCGGGGAGTATCGGGAACTCATTCTGAGTTACGGTTATAAGGTCGGCGACCTGAGCAAGCGGACGGAGCTCCAACGGCTGCTTGCTTCGCTTCGAGGCAAACCGGAGGAACAGGCGCTCAAGATCGGCCTGCTAAAAAGTCTCAAGCGCGCCCGCTACGCGCCGCAGTCGCTTGGCCATTACGGATTGGCGAAGAACAACTACACGCATTTCACCAGTCCGATCCGGCGTTACGCGGATCTGGTCGTTCACCGAGCATTGGCGTCGACCGAAGAGCGGCCTGGTAGGGACGCTGCGCTGCGGCGTCCGGCCGGCGCAGCGCGCCAGCCCTACCAAAGGGAACAGATCCTCGACATGGGCCAGATCGCCGCCACGGCGGAATATATCTCCGGGACCGAGCGCGTCGCTGCCGAAGCCGAAATGGACGGCGTCAAAATGAAGAAACTGGAATTCTTCCAGCGCCAGCTCGACGCCCGCGATCCGCAGGTGTTCCGGGCTACCGTTCTGGAGGTCAAAAATTTCGGACTCGTCGTCGAGCTCCCCGACGTTCTCCTCACCGGGCTTGTCCATGTCTCTTCGCTCACCGACGACTTCTATACCTTCGATGCAGCTCAGCGGCGATTGATCGGCCGGCAATCACGCCGTCGATTTTCGGTCGGCGACCAGCTTCAGGTTTACGTCGCGCGAGTAGATGTGTTCAAGCGCCAGGTGGATTTTGCCGTCACGGACCCAGCAACGCCGGGACGAGGAAAGTCACGCT
>JBAPMH010000128.1:0-15624 GCA_049278515.1 Chthoniobacterales bacterium | reverse complement strand
TCTTACGGTGGAGTGGCAGGAGCTCCCCGCGGGGGTCGGCGCGCTGACCGGCGAACCGTTCAAGTTCAACGACCGGCCACGGGATGAGATCACCTGGATTTGCGGGACAGGTCCAGGGCTCCTCACTCGCTACGCCGAAGGCGAATTCACCGTGCGCATGCGATTGCGGCCGATGGAGAAGAGCGACCGAATGCAGCTGGGATTTTTGCGAAGGCCACGGGACGCCGCGGAAGGCTCCGACGAAGGGGAAACGTGGGTCTCAGTGCTCGACGATGTCCGCGGGATGCGGATCCGATACTTCGATCCGCGATTGAATGCGTGGGTCGAGCGATGGACCGATACTTCGACCCTCCCGCGGCTGGTTGAGGTGATTATCGAGAGGCCCAATCGGGCAAACTGGCAGGCGATTATCGCCCTGGGGCGAACTCCTTTCTAATGGACGACCAAACCACAGAGGTCGCTGAGGACGCGCGCTCCGGCAAGGCCGGGCGCGGTTTCGTTTCCCTGCTCAAAATGCGTGGATCCCGGCGGGCGCGGGGCGCTGCCATTCTGCTTTCGCTCTGGGCGCTTTTCTTACTCAGCGCGATGATCATCTCGTGGGCTCTGGATATCGGCACCAAGCTCACGAATTCGGGCTACGCAAACCGGTCGCTGGAGGCAATAGCCATGGCCTGTTCCGGCGTGGACGTTGCTTTGCATCCCAGTGTCCAGCCTGGATGGGCCGTGCTCCGAGGTGGTTTCGGACCGGGCCAAAGCTACGAAGCTCATCTCACGGGAGAGGCCGGACGCCTGAATTTGAACTGGATCGTCACCGGCGAGGATCCCATCAAACGCGAATTGCTGCGAAAATTCCTCGAAGTCAAAGGCATCGATTTGAACGAGCGCGACCATATGATCGACTGCCTGATGGACTGGGTGGATCCCGATAATCTGGTTCGGATTAATGGCGCGGAAGACGAACCCGGTTACAAGGCGGGGAACAAGATGCTGGCGAACCTGGAAGATTTGAAGCGAGTGCGCGGCTGGGATGAATTCACTTCCCGCCCCAACTGGGAAGACGACCTGACCCTGAAGAGCGAGCCCGGGACGATCGATGTCCGGTGGGCTACGCGTGATGTCCTCCTCTCTTTGCCTGGAATGACGGAAGGCCTGGCGGATCGATTTCTGGCTTTGCGTCGCGGGCCTGATGATCTCGAGGGGACCGAAGACGACCTGACATTGACATCTCCGCAAGACGTTCAAGTTGCGCTTGGGCTTTTGCCGGCCCAATTTACTCAACTAGTCCCTTTGCTGAGCCCAAATTCTACGAACCAACCGCAAGTGCTCCGCATTGTCAGCATAGGGAAATCTGGAGCCGTGACCCGGACCGTCCGAGTGGTGGTCCGTAAAGCTGGCGGCGCTATTCAATTAATCCCCGGAACCTGGAAGGAGCTTTGATATCGAGACGGTAAGCAAAAAGATCTACTTGATTCCGGCCGCGGGGGGCTGGGACGTGGTGCGGACGGCGCAACACAATGGCGCCTGGGAAGTGCGGGCGGTGCCGACTCTCGACGAGGCGGCGGAACTGCTGCATCCGGGGGACGACATCGTGCTCGCGCTGCCCCTTGATCTTGTCCTGGCGCAGCGCCTCCAGTTGCCCACGACCGATCCTTCGGAGTTCGTCGAGATGGTCCGGATCCAGGTCGAAAAAGCGATGCCGTACTCGACCGAAGAGATGACGACCGATTCGGAAATCATTTCTCAGACCGAAACCGGCAGCGTCATTTCCGCCCTGGCGGTGCACAATGAGAAGCTGAACCAGCTGGCCGCACCGCTGCTCGCGCGAGGGCTGATTCCAGGCCAGGTGACGGTTTACGCGGCCCATCGCGCGGCCACCCACGCCCCGCAGGGGACCTCTCTCCTGATTTACCCGGAAAGCGATTCCATCGTTTGCGCGATCGCGGAGGAAGGCAAACTGAGCTTCACCTCCACCCTGGACGGGGCCGATCCGCTCCAGCTCCAGCGTGACCTGCCGCAACTGGCCCTGAGCGCGGAGCTGCAGGGAATCAACACTTCGGCGCCGCGAATTCTTCTGGCGGAGAGTTTGTTCGAGCTGCGCGACACCGTGGAGGGCATCTTCGCCATGCCGTCCGAATTGATCGCGATCGAGGCGCCTCCGGCGGAAACGCGCCTGAATCTTCTGCCCGACAGCTGGCGGCAACGCCGCGCTCAACTCGTTAGGCAAACGGAATGGCGAAAACGCCTTCTCCTCGCCGCCGGTGCGTATGCCGGCGTGCTTCTTCTCTTTTTGGCCTATCTCGTTTATCTGCGAGTGGAGATTCGCCAGTTGAATAAGCGGATCTCGCGCGACGCGCCCCGCACCGAATTCGTCAAGACGACGGAAGCCAGGTGGAAGGCGCTCGCTCCCGCGATCGACCCCCGCTATTACCCGATTGAAGTCATTCTCCATCTTTTCGATTGTCTCCCGTCCGCCGAAGTTCGAATCACGGTTTTCAATCAATCGGCCCGGCAAATCTCGGTGGATGGGGAAGCGAATTCCGCCGCGCTCGCCTATCAGTTCGCCGACAAGGTGAAGAAGAACCCCGATCTGCAGGCGTTTCAGTTTGAGCTGGGCGCGCCTCGGCTCCTACCTAACGACCACGCCCAGTTTCGCCTGGAGGGAAAACCGAAATGATGCCGGCCTGGGTTCAGCGGATGAATAAGCGCGAGCGCTTTCTGGCGACGATCGTCGGCGGGACTGTCTTCCTTCTTCTTAACCTTTACGTTTGGGGCAAGATTTCCGGTGGGCTGGAGGCCGCCCGAACGGAGCTCGCCGAGAAAAAAGCGACGCGGAAGACCCAGGAGGTTTACATCAAGGAGCGCGATCTGTGGGTTAAACGGGCGGAATGGCTGAAGCAACATCAGCCTGTCCTGAAGGGACCCGGAGAAGCTTCAACTCTTCTGGACCAGATAAAGGGCGTCGCCAGCAAACATAACGTTTTAATCGAGAACCCGGCCATCGGCACGAGCGACGCCAGCCCGGACCGCCAGTCGGTTTTCGCTTCCATCGACATCAAAAGCCCCTGGCCGCCGCTCGTCCATTTCCTCTACGACGTCCAGCAGCCGGAATCGTTCGTGGTCTTTGAAAACGTGACCCTTAACATCGACGCGGCCGATCCGACAATGATGCGCGGCAAGTTCAAAATCGCGCGCTGGTTTGCGCCCGCGGGGAAATGAGGATATTCGAACGGCGCGCCTTTTTTTGTTGTCCCAAGCTCAAGTGATACAATGCGATTTATGAAAACCAGGACTGCTCTCCTCCTGCTCACTGGAACTATCCCGCTCCGCTTCCTTGTCGCCGACGATGTGCCGAAGCCGTTTACCTTCGCTCGCTACCAGGGGATGCTGGACCGTTCGCCCTTTGCCGTCGCCACGGCGGTGGCGGCGCCGGTGGTCGCGCCGAATTTCGCCAAGGATCTCTACATTGCCAATGCGGCCCAAACCGCGGATGGCGTCATGGTTACCGTCGCCTCGAATGCGGACAAAAATTTCAAGAAATACCTGACGACCAACCAGACGGAAGACGGCTACACGATCACCAATATCGATTGGTCGGAGAAGGTGGGCGCCACCAAGGTGACTATCACCAAGGATGGGCAGACCGCGACCCTGACGTTCAACGAAGCTCTCCTCCACGCGCCGGTGGCCGGCGGGCAGAACCCAAACCCAAACCAGACCAAAGAGCAGCCGATCGTCCAGGCCCAGCCCATTGTGCCGGGTGTGACCCAACCCCAGGCTCCCGCCAATTTCCAAAAGCCGGCGCCGGTGCCGATGTTGCCCACGCCACCTCCGCGCGTGCGAGGCGTTATCCCGCGCAATCCTCCCAATGCGGCTTCCCCGTCTACGGGAGAGCCGGAGTAAGCTTAGTTTCCCCAGTCGTCGTCGGCGGTGTCCGCCCGGCGATCCGGCCCAGCTGAATAGAGGTCGTAGCTGGTCGGGTTCCGGCGGCCCGGGGAGAGATAAATATAGTTATTTCCCCAGGGATCTTTCGGAACTTCTTTGAAGAGCTGATACCAACGCTGCGGTCTTGGCTCCGAGGAAGGTTGCGTGACGAGGGCCTGAAGTCCCTGCTCAGTCGAGGGCGCATATCCATTCATGCTTTCGTAAAGCTTTAGTTGCGTGCCGATCGCCTGAATGTCCGCTTTTACGGCCACGCCCTTGGCCATTCCGGTAGTGTTCCCGAGCTTGTTGATCGCCACTCCCAGGAGAATGACGATAATGCTGATCACCAGCATGATTTCCAAAAGGGTGAACGCGCTTTGGCGATTGTTTATTCTCATGAGCGATTAACGGTCTGGCTGGAGCTGATAATCTGTTTTATCCCAGAGATATTTCAATTGAATCTGGGTCGCGCGAATGGCCGACGAGGGTGTCCCAGCGCCGCCGATGATGACGAGATCGTTCGGTCCCACCCTCAGATTGGTGGCCGGGACAAGTTTTTGAGCGCGGAGCCAGCCGGTGTATTGAAAGCTCATGCCCCGGACGAGTGACGACGTTACTCCCCGGTATCCCGGGTCGGCCAGCTCCGGCAGAGTGATGGCAACCGGCCCGAGGCTCTCGCCATTGACGAAAACTTCCGGAGGCGACGCGATGTTCGGGCTTGCCACTTCGAAAGTAAGCAACGCCATGAGCGGTTCCGATTCGAGGCCAAATTGAAACGCCGCGCCCTGGGAGACGCTGGCGCCGATCCGGATCGTTTCATCCGCCAGCGCCGCGGTGACTGTCCCGAATTTTTCCGTGTCCTGGGCCGCCGGATGAAGCGGGGCCATCGCGGAGAAAGGCTCGGGGATCAGATCGCGATGTTCGGCGCTCACCGGGTGGAGCACTTCGGCGTTGGCCATCCAATCCATGAAGGCGCCCCGAATCGTTTTCCCGTCCCCCGGAACTTCAATATCAATTGTGGAGACGCCCAGCATCGGCACCATCAGGCTTTCCGAAGTGGAGAGGCCGGTGCCCGCGCCGAGTTGGCCTGATTGCACCACGATCGTGCCCGATTCATCCCAGGCAATCAGGCGGGGCTGTTGCTCCAGATTGTCGTCGAAAAACAGGCGGACAAATAATACCTGGAACTCGGGATTCGGGCGGTTGAGCCGGATTCGAAAAACGGTCTTCTCGGGGATCCCAGGTGCATTTTCCCCGGGAATCAGCGAGATGGACTCGACCCAATCCGGGGTTGTTTGCGGCTTGGAATTGGCCGCGGGGATTTGCCGAAGATCAAGCCAGGCGCTCTCGACATTTCTGCCGGTGGCTTTCGGCGCACTCTTGGCGAGACGGCTGACGAGGACGTCCTGTCCGCGAAGCGAGACGACCGCGAACAGAAAAAGGAAGAACGCAGCAGTCCGATTTAGCATTTACGCCCGGAGAGTAACTCAGTGCGGTTGAAACTGCAAACTGTGTGTCATTTCGAACACCGCCGAGAGAATGCTGTAAACCACAAAGCCGACCACAACGGCGATCAGTACGATGATGACGGGCGGGACCAGCGCTGAGATAGTTTTGACGGTGCGATCCAACTCCCGCTCGTAGACGTCCGCGATCGTTTGCATCGTTTTCGCGAAGTGGCCCGTTTGTTCGCCTACTGCCATCATGTCGGTGAACAAATCCGGGAAGAGCCGTTCCGCGCTCAGGGCGGTCGAAAGTGTCGCTCCATCAATAACGGCACGCCGGACTTCCGCGATCCTGCGTTCCAGATAGCGATTGCCAGCAATCTCGCTCACGAGGTCGATTGCCTTCAACAACGGGACGCCATTTTCCATCAAGGTCGCCATCGTCCGCGAGAACTGCGCGTAATAACGGTGGCGGATAACGCGTCCGTAGCCCGGAATCATCAGGCGAAAACGATCCCAGGCGATGCGCCCCTCGTCGGTGCGGACAAACGCGCGGAAGCCGATCATCCCTCCTACCACCACGAGAAGACCAAGCCACCAGTAAGCGGTGATCAAATGATTCGCCCCCAGCAGGATTTGCGTGGGCAAAGGAAGAGTGCCGCCGTTTTGCGACATAAAGCCTACCAGTTGCGGCACCATGAAGGTGATGAAGACCGTGATCAGCCCTGCGCCGGCCAGAGCGAGAAACGCGGGGTAAATCAGCGCCTGCTGGACGCGGTCCCGCAAATTTTTCGCCTGCATCAGGTGCTCAACGAGGCGGGTCAGAATGTCCGGCAGCGCGCCGCTCGCTTCACCGGCGGCGACAAGATTCACATAAATCGCCGGAAAAATGCGGGGGAAATCCCGCAGCGCCTGGGAAAAACTGCGTCCGTCCACGAGCGCTTGATGGAGCGAGTGGGTCATCTGTTGCATGCGCGGCTGCTTCAGGCGTTTTTCGAGGACCGACAGTCCTTCGTCCAGGGTCATGCCAGCCGTCAGCAAATGTCCGAGTTGTTCGGTGAAAATGAGCAACTGGCTGTGAGGAATTTTCAGTTTCTGGGTTGGCGTGGTGGGAGGCGCAGGAGTTGCGGAAGTTGTGGCGGGTTTTGCAGGCGCCCCGTTTTTCCCGCTCTTCACGACCGGTGGCTCGGTGGCTACCGCGTCGATCCGAACCGGAATGTAGTGGAGCTGTTCAATCTGCCGGATGGCGACGGAGCGGTCGGGACAATCCAGGACTCCTTCTACGAGGCCCCCCTGCGCATTTCGCGCTCGATACGAAAACTGCGGCATGCGGGGAAGCTACCTTGCAGTCCCATCGTCGTCTAGTTCGGAGCCGGGCCGGGATGCATTTGCTCCCAATTGTGAAGAACGGGAGTTTTTCCTGTTCCTCCGCCTGTTTAAGGCGTAAATTGTCTCGCTGCTGTTGCCCCACTTGCTCCAGCGGTCACCCATGAACGTTCCCTGTTTTCATGACCGGTTCGTCCTCCTCGTCGCGATCCTCGCGGCCTGGGGATTGGCGTCGTCGGCCCTGGCCCAACCGCCCGTCGCCGCACCCCCGCCGCCCGAGTCGAATTCGCCGCGGGCTCCGCGAGCGAAACCCCAGGTGATTTATCATCTTCCGCCGGCTTCCAATTATGCGGCGGCCTTACATTCGCAGGCCAAGACGCAACGCGACGCTCTCCCGGCCGATAGCACCAGGCCATCATCGCCCCAGGTGCCCCGCACCTCCGCGAACGAACCTGCAAAAGCGCCCCCGGATTTGGCCGGGCCACGGCCCAGGACAAATTCATTCCCAGCCGCGTCCGAACGCGCGGCGAAGCACCGCCCTCATTCCTCCGGGCCCACCCTGCGCAGCCACCCGGCCGGCAAGGGACACGGCCATGGGAATGGGCACGGAAACAAAGCGCATCGCAAATAGGGGACTGAACCTGGAGAACGCCCTGGCCGTCAACGGGCGGGGGCCAATTTCAAAATGACCTTGCGAAAAAACCGGCATCGCGTTGCGTAGGCAGTCATGCCTCGAATTCCTTTAGCCTTCGCGACGGCTCTGTTCGCGTGCGGAAATCTTCTGGCCGCCGAAGTCCAGGTTCAGGTCAAACCGGCCGCGAGCCCATCCGGAACGCCTGCGCCCAAATCGCAATCGCCGACGCCCTCGTCGCAATTGCCAAAATATCGCCCCGCGCTTCTTGGGATCGGCCCAACTGCGGTGATTAACCGCATCGATACGGCGGGCCTGATCAAGAATGGCCAGAAAGACGCCTCGCTCTCGTTTTGCTGCTCCGTCAGATCCACCGGCGAGATCATGAACACCTGGACTTATCGCGGAACGCCTGAGTCCACCTTACTCGAGCGCGAATTAGTGAGATGCCTCGACCAGGCCGCCTTCATCCCCGCCATTTACGAGCAACACGCCGTTAACGTTCTCTTTTTTGGCACGGTCACCTTCAAGGTTGTAAACGGAAAACCGCGCCTGCGAATTTTCGCGAACCAGGAGACGGAAGAGTTGAAAAAGGAGAGCGACTTTATTGGCCCGCAGCCGTTTGTTGGAGTGGGTTCGAAGTTCGAGGGGTTGCATTATCCCGACGACAGTTTGACCTCCGCGCTGAGCGGCATTGTGGAGCTGGCTATGAAAGTGGACGCCGCCGGAAACTTGAAAGACCTGCGTATTGTTTCTGAGAATCCGCCATTGGTTGGTTTTGGCCGCGCGGCCGCCGAAGACTTCCGGGTCGCCCAGTTCATCCCGGCATTTCGCGATGGCAAACCGGTCGAGTGCAGTATCACGCTGCCGGTCTATTACGAGCCGTAGCGGAGTGCGGAAAGCTGCCTTTCTCCCGTGCTCGTTTTTCGAGCGCGATCCCCTGGTCTGCGCGCGCGAGCTCATCGGCACCGGCTTGGTCTGGGGAAAATGCTCCGGCGTTATCGTCGAGACAGAGGCGTATCTTACCCTGAATGACGAAGCTTGCCACACCTTTACCCGGCCGAGCACCAGGTCGTTTGTCGAGCGTAATCGGCCCGGCGCGGTTTACATTTATTTTAACTACGGTGTCCACTGGATGCTCAACCTGCTCGTCAAAGGCGGGGAACGCAGCGGCCTCATTTTGATTCGCGCGCTTGAACCCCGGCAGGGCCTGGAGCTGATGAAAAAGCGCCGTGGCGTGGAAGAAATCCGACGTCTTTGTTCGGGGCCGGGCAAGCTCACCCAGGCTCTCGGAATCACGAACCGGCATCACGAGATGAGCATTTGTGCGACGCCGCGCCATTGCCTGCTGCCCCGGGCAGAAGAGGTTTCCGTGGTCGCAGACCCGCGCATCGGCATTAGCCGTTCGAAGGATTTTCCGTGGCGGTTTACGCTGGCCGGGAGCGAGTTTGTCAGCCGCCCTGTCCGCATAGGTCGTACATGACTTATACGACCTATGGGATACCGTAAGCGCTCATGAAACCACGGGTCCTCCTCGGCATGAGCGGCGGCGTCGATTCCAGCGTCGCCGGCTATCTGCTCCGCGAACAGGGATATGACGTCGTCGGCGTGACCATGAAGGTCTGGCCGCAGGATTGCATCTCGCGCGCGGAGGACAAATGCTGTGGTCCCCAGGCCGTCGCCGATGCGCGCGGCGTGGCCCACTCGTTAGGCATTCCCCATTACGTGGTCGATGAGGCCGATCAATTCGAACGCCTCGTCATCGATTATTTTTCCAGCGAATACCAGGCGGGCCGCACGCCGAACCCCTGCGTGATGTGCAACGAGAAACTCAAATTCGGAAATCTTTGGAAAAAAGCAGAAGCGCTCGGCTGCGCTTACATTGGCACCGGACATTACGCGATCATCGAGCACCATTCGGATCGCGCGGTTTTGCGAAAAGGGGTCGATCCGCGAAAGGACCAGTCCTATTTCCTGTTTAGTCTCCGCCAGGCGCAACTGCGGCGGGCCTTGACCCCACTTGGCGGAATGTCGAAGCCGGCCATTCGGGAAATCGCGCGTTCGTTAGGTTTGAAGGTGGCGGACAAGGTGGACAGCCAGGAGATCTGCTTTGTGCCAGGCAACGACTACAAGGCGTTTCTCCGGTCGCACCTTGGCGCGGAGAAATTCCACGCCGGTGGAATCTATGATCTCGAGGGAAATTTTCTGGGCGAACATGGGGGGATCGAGATGTTCACCATCGGTCAGCGCAAAGGTTTGCCCGGCGGCTCGGCCCAGCCGCGTTATGTGGTCGATCTCGATCCCGAGACGAATCGCGTGATTGTGGGCGCCGCGGAAGATCTCGTTTCGGACGATTTCGAAATCGACCGTGTGAACTGGAGCGCGCTTCCTGGAGCCGGGGTCGGCGACCCCGGCCGGAGTGACGACGAGGATGCAGCGGCCGGGATCACCGATGCCGGCTCCAGCTCGCCATTCCAGGCGACCGTCAAGATTCGCTACAGCCATCCCGGAACCCGCGCCACGGTGACGCCGCTGGAGAATGGGCGCGCCCGAGTTCAGCTGCATGAACCCCAGAAGGCGGTCACTCCCGGCCAGGCCGCCGTGATTTACGACGGCGATATCGTGTTAGGGGGTGGCTGGATTTGCCGGGCGGCGGCGCTCCAGCCTGCCTGAGACATGGGCGCCGCGACTCTCCTTGCCCTGAGCACGTTTCCCGACGTCGAAACCGCGCGCCGAATTGCCCGGGAATTGGTGGCGGACAACTTCGCGGCCTGCGCGAATATCGTTCCGGCGATCGACTCCATCTATCGCTGGCAAGGCCAGATCGAGGAGGGGACCGAAGCGCTCGTTTTTTTCAAAACGAGCGCGTCACGTTATCCGGCATTTCAGGACAAACTGAAGTCGCTTCATCCCTACGATGTTCCCGAGATCGTCTGCTTCGACATTCGGGACGGTCTGCCTGATTACCTGCGGTGGGTCGGCGAGAACACCGAAGCGACCCAGGTCAGCTAAGGCGATTCCGTCGTCCGCGGCGGAGGCACGCTTCGGAATTCGCGGTGCCGAATTTTCCCGCCGGCCGAGGCAATGTAAACGCCCGCGCCTAACGACACGAAGGCGAGCGCGATCGTTGCGAAGACCAGGGGCCGCGCTGTCTGCGGCCACCTCTTTGGAATAAAAATCGCCGCGGCCCCGAGCACGGCCAGCGCATAAAAGGCATACACCAGATTGTCCGCCCGCTCCGCATGCGCCTTGAGCCAGGCGCCGCCATCCTCGTCGGCCATGACGTGAACGCGATCTTCGGCTGCTTCCCCATAATGAGCGACCGGCCAGGCCGAGGCCGCAC
Source organism: Chthoniobacterales bacterium (assembly GCA_049278515.1). GTDB lineage: Bacteria > Verrucomicrobiota > Verrucomicrobiia > Chthoniobacterales > UBA10450 > AV80. Next base: position 4,958 of record JBAPMH010000128.1, on the reverse strand, counting down.
AGGCGAAAACAAGGACCAGCGCCGTTACCTGGCCACCTCGCGTCCCAAGATAGAGCGCGGCGATCAGGCCAAACAAGGCAATCGCCAATCCGTAAACCGGGAGCGGATTGAGGAGGACGTGCAGATATTCCGGTTGCTGGAGCTCGCGCGAAAGAGTCTCGATCATGGCGAAGCGGGCGCCGGCTGGTTCGCGAATTTGAGATCGGCGATTTGCGGATATTTTTTCCAGTCCGGCGTGGCAAAATGCCACCACTCCGTTCGTATGCCGTAGAAGCCGCCGTGCGCCATTGCTTTTTGGAGCAGCTTCAAATTTGCACGGACCGCCGGATCGCGGCCTTGATAAACCATGAGCGCGGCCGGGGTGAAACTGTCGAACCCGGTCGGCATCGGAAGTTCGCGGCCTGACCCGTCCACCAGGGTCGCGTCCACGGCCGCACCCCGAGTATGCATCGAGCCGATTCCCTCGTTCGGATCGGCGACAAAGGAACGGTTATGGGTGGCACGCCAGAGCGCGGTTTGGATTGACTCCGGCCGGTAGGCGTCCCAAATCTTCAACCCGAAGCCTTTTTCCTTGAGATATTTTTGCACGACCACCAGCCGCTGGGCGACGCCCGCCCGGACCAGCGCCGGGGTTCCGGGAGGATAAAGCGGCCGGCGCGCGACATTGTTCGCGGTCGCATAACGCAGGTCGATCACGATTGAGGGAGAGATTTTGTGAAGGTCCACGAATTCGCTCTCATTCGCCGGCGGGGCATGGTTGGTTCCGAGGAAGGACCACCACGCACCCAAGATCAAAATCCCCAGCGTCATCATGGAATCGTCGCGGAACCGGCTTCAGTTTCCCGCCATGGGATTGACGGGATTGATCTTGGCGAAGCGCTGCAGGATCAGGCGAGCGCTGTTCTCGGGAACATCGAAACGCAATTGGATATCCGGACCCGAGACATCCACTTCCGGCGATTGCACGTAAAAGAGCTGATCGGAATCCTGGAGGCGAAGAAGACGCTGCGGCTCATTTCGGATTCGGGCCGCCAGATCAGTCGCTGCCTGGGCCGATTTGGCTTTCAAAATCAGGCGCGCCTTCACCGGAGTTTGCAGGGTGAGGGAGATGCCGAGGAGATCGGAACCAGCCAGCAGCTCGTTCTGAAAAACAGGCGGAAACATTTTCGACAGGCTCTCCGGTTCGTTTGAGACGAGACGAAGTGCGTTCCCTTCCTTCAACGACTGAAAGCGATCGAAGAGCGGCCCGGTGATTTTCAAATCGGGATCGATTCCCAATCGCACCCGGGCGAGCGACGCCACTTCGGGTTCGGCTCCTACGGCCAGCGTTTTCGGCCCGACGCGGGCCAGCGCAAAATCAGGATGCAACCACATCGGCAGGCCGGTGATCGTGCGCCGCTCGAAAGATTTGTCCTTCTCAATGGAATTGATCACCCGGGAAACATCAGTGCGGGCTTCGACCAGGACATATTCACGCGTCGCTCCGGCGTCGTTGGTGGACATGGCTCGCGTGACCCGGACGGCATCGCGCGGCAGGTTCAGGACCGGGGTGCGCTGGGCGCCGGCGATGAGACCGGCCCAGACGCTTTGCCATTCCGCCGTCTGTTCTTTGCGCCAGCGTTTCGGCAAATCGTCCCGTTCGAGCTGTTCGAGGTTCACCGAAAGAATCGCTACGGTCTCCTGGGGAAGCCATTCGCGTTTCTGCGGTGACTGGAATACGAGGACGAGAATGATCGCGGCCAGGACCACCACCGAGAGGACCGCGAAGTAGAATTTCCGCAGCTCCTGCTTGTCGATCTGGCTGGAAAGAATCGCGAGCTCCGCGGTGTGCTGGGAATGGCGATCGACCGCCTCGCGGTGTTTTTGCACCTCCGTCAGCAAATGAGGGGCGTTGGGTGGCGCGATTCCCTGCGAAGCCAGATGGCGCCCGATGTTGAGGTAGGCGGGGTTTTTCTTTTCCTCCACCGTCGCATGCAGGCCCCGCGCTTCTTTCAGCGCATCCTGCTGCGCCCGGCTGCTCTCATTCAACACCCGATCGCGAGCTTCAAATTCCTCCCGCACCCGCGCGATATTCTTGTCCATCGCCGCCAGCGCCGCATCCTGCTCGGCGAGCTTCTCCCGGGCGGTGCGACAGGCTTCCGCGCTGCCCATCCGCGCCCGGGTGACCTCCGCCCGTTCCTCGGGCAACCGGACCCGGCGCGCGCTAATCGACGCCATCTGCGTCTCGAGATCGTCGGGCGGCGGGACCTGGGCCTGCAAGTCCGCCAGCTTCTTCAAAAGATCGCGGTCCGCCGCATCGTTGTCCTGAAGCCGGCGTTCCACCCCGGCCAATTCGCGATCGCAAAGGTCGGACGCGGATTTTGCCGCAGTGCGCTTTTCGAGCACCGGCTTTTTTTCCTCTTCCAGTTTGGCCAGGGCCTGGTTCTGCTCCTTCGCGTTGTGCTCCCGCTGCAATTCAATTTGCCGGATGCCCTCCTCGATCCGCGCGATCCGGAGCGCGACTTCCTTTTGTTCCTGCTCCAGTTTCTTGAGCGCCACGATCTCGCTCCGGACTTCCGGAAAATTTACCGCCTGGGAACAGCCTTCCCGGCCCAGATTGATTTCGCTTTTTTGGAGCAGGCGCTTTTCGTGGCGCAACGCCATTCGCGTTTTCTGCCGGCGGATCTTTAAGCCGATCTCCCGGAGGCCTGTTCGAATGAAACTCACGGGGTAACGCTAATCGAACTCAGGTTTTGACAAAGGTTTTTCATTGTAGCGACGCCGCTCTGTCGGCGTAAGACGCGCAGCTTGCATCGAAGCTCCAACCACTATTCTTCGCTGCTCAACTTTGCCAGCACGCTGAAGTCTTCCAGGGTTGTCGTGTCGCCGGTTACAGCCTTGCCGCTGGCCACTTCCTTGAGCAATCGGCGCATGATCTTGCCGCTCCGCGTTTTGGGAAGCGCTTCGGCAAACCGGATCTCGTCCGGCTTCGCGATCGCGCCGATGTGAACGCCCACATGCTCCCGCAGTTCCGCTTTTAGCGAATTGCTCACGGTCACGTTGCCTTTCACGGTCACGAACGCCACGATGCTTTGGCCCTTTAAATCATCCGGCCGGCCCACCACGGCGGCTTCAGCCACGTTCGCGTGGCTGACCAGCGCGCTTTCGATTTCTGACGTGCCGAGCCGGTGCCCAGCCACGTTCAGGACGTCGTCGATTCGGCCGACGATCCAGAAATACCCGTCCTTGTCGCGCCGGGCTCCGTCACCGGTGAAATAACTGCCTTTGAACTCGCTCCAGTACTGTTTTTTGTAGCGTTCCTTGTCGCCGTAAATCGTTCGCAACATTGAAGGCCACGGTTTGCGAATGATCAGCTTCCCCCCGACATCCGGCCCGACTTCCTTTCCTTTTTCATCCACAATCGCCGCGTCCACGCCAAAGAACGGCAGCGTCGCGCTCCCCGGTTTCGTCGGGATTGCGCCTGGTATTGGCGTGATCATCATCGCGCCGGTCTCCGTCTGCCACCAGGTATCGACGATCGGACAGCGGTCGCCTCCCACTACTTTGCGATACCACATCCAGGCCTCGGGATTGATCGGCTCGCCCACCGATCCCAGAAGGCGCAGCGACGATAGATCGTGCTTCATCACCCAATGATCGCCCCAGCGAATGACCGCCCGGATCGCGGTGGGCGCCGTATAAAGAATGTTGACTCCGTATTCCTCGACGATCCGCCATAAACGGTCCGATTCCGGCCAGTTCGGCGCGCCTTCATACATCAGGGTCGTCGCCCCGTTCGTGAGCGGACCGTAGACGACGTAGCTATGCCCGGTCACCCAGCCGATATCCGCCGTGCACCAGAAGATATCCTCGTCCCGAATGTCGAAGACGTACTTCATCGTGGAATAAATCTGCACGAGATAGCCGGCGGTCGTGTGGAGGATGCCTTTCGGTTTTCCGGTCGAGCCGCTCGTATAAAGAATGTAAAGCGGATGCTCGCTCTCGAGCGCAACCGGCGGACAGTTTGCGTCCACATATTCGAGCTCGCGATGCCACCACACATCCCGGCCTTCCTCGATATGGATGTCGTTGCCGGCCCGGCGAAACACGATCACGCGTTTGATCGTGGTCTCACCGCGCAACGCGTCATCCACGTTCTTCTTCAAAGGAACAATCGAGCCGCGCCGGTATCCGCCATCCGCCGTGATCACGGCTGTCGCCCCGCAATCCGCAATCCTGTCCCGGATGCTGTCCGCGCTGAATCCGCCGAACACGACAGAATGAACGGCGCCGATCCGGGTGCAGGCCAGCATGGCGATCGCCGCTTCCGGAATCGTGGGCATGTAAATAATGACGCGATCGCCTTTGCGAATCTTGTTTCGCTTGAGCACGTTCGCGAACCGGCAGACGTCGCGATGGAGCTGCTGATAGGTCAGCGCGCGTTTGTCGCCCGGCTCGCCTTCCCACAGGATCGCGACCTTGTTCCGTTTCGGGCCGGAAAGATGCCGATCGAGGCAATTCTCGGAAAGGTTCAGCTTCCCGCCGACAAACCACTGGGCGAAGGGCGCCTTCCATTTCAGGACGCTCTTCCAACGCTTCTGCCAGCAGAGTTCGCCCGCCTCTCGCGCCCAGAATTTCGCCGGGTTCTTGATCGATTCGCGATACATTCGCCGGTATTGCTCCAGGCTTTTAATCCGCGCGGCTTTCGCGAATCCCCGGGCCGGTTTGAAAACGCGTTTCTCGATCAAATGCGATTCGATGTTGTTCTCGGCCATTTGAATCAAGAGGCTAGCAACCTCATCGCCACGCTCAATGGAAAGTTAAGTGGCGTAATCTCTCGGCGGCATGGAGGCCCGCCGCGCAGAGCGCCGCAATCCCAAAACGCCGCAGGCTCGCCGGAATAATGCCAAGCCCCGGAGGCTCACAGGAAATCCAGGCGCCGGACGCTCGCCGGAATAAAGCCCGGAGTGAGCGAAGCG
>JBAPMH010000127.1:0-3022 GCA_049278515.1 Chthoniobacterales bacterium | reverse complement strand
GCGATGAGCCAGGTCCATGCTTCTTTCATTACTTCTCCTTCGCAATCGTTACTAATACTGCCAGTATTGGGCTATTCGGATCAAGACGTAAGCGCGACGACGACATCTTGATCGGGGCGAGACGATCCGGGATGTCCTCCCGCGGAATTCTGGCGGCGGTTCCAGAATGGCGCCTCGGTCCATCGCCGTTCGGCCGCGTAAAAGCTCTGCCGAATTTCCAGGAATTGCTCGAAATTCTTCGCGATGCCCCTGGCGTATTCATTCAACAACCCATCATCGCCGCGAAGCGCTCCCTGGACGGCCAGGGAGGCATGCATCCCGGTACTCACGGCGTGACCGATCCCCATCGAGGATAACGGGTCGAAGGCGGCGGCGGCATCTCCCACCGCGATCCAGCCATCGCCGGCCGGTGGCCGAAGCATTTGCGAACCGGCGGGGCGCACAAACAATGTTTTCGGTTGCGTCCCGCCTTCCACACGGGCCCGCGTATGCCGGGTGGCCGCGAGTAAGGAGCGCCAGCCCGCGACGTGTTGTGCATCCAGCTCGCGCACGAGTTCGCCGTCGGTCATGAAGGCCACGGCCATTCGGCGCCGCGGCAGGCAAGCGGAATACCACCATCCTTCCGCGCAGGCTTCGACGAGCGCGAAATGTTCGTCCTGGAACGGCTCCCGGAAATCAATGAACCCGGTGACACCGACGAGTTGATCAATGACTTCGGGGCGCGCCTCGAGGTGGCGTGCTACCGCGGCCGCGCGGCCGGTCGCGTCAATAACAAAGCGGGCGGTGATCTGGAGTTGCCCTCCATCCTTGGGCTCGGCTGCGAGGAGCCAGCCGCCCGACCGCGCGCGGGCGATGGAGCGAAAGGCGCACTTCAAGAGCATCGTGCCACCGGCCTCCCCCACCTCCCCCGCCAACCTTCGATCGAATCGGCGGCGATCGAGATGCCATCCCGCTCCGCGACCAGTGAAGAAGAATTCCTGCCGGAAAATCTCGTCGCTGCCCCAGGAGGCGGCGGTCGCGTGGGCGGGCCGATGACCATCGCGGATGAATTTCTCCCAGAGACCGAGATAGACCAGCAGCGGCCGAAGTCCCGGGCCCACCGTCTCTCCCACCCGCGCGGCCGAATAATCTCCGCGCTCCAGCACGACGACGCGCAGATCGCTGTAGCGGCACAAGGTGAGGGCGCAAGCCGTCCCGGCCGGCCCGCCCCCCACCACCGCCACGTCAACTTTCATCCCTAATCGAGCGCCGCATCCGCCCCAACCCCACCGCTGTGATCGGCCGGGCCAGCGGAGGACCCGCAGCCCTCAAAGCCTTTTCCAACGCCGCGGGCTTGGCCGACTTCGCGACCGCTTTCGCACGCGAGGCGGCGGTCGGGAGCGCATCGCTTCTCAGGAACCACATCGGCACGAAAGTGCTGTCTGTGTTGTTCACGAAATTATCGATCCCGCCCACCGCCACGCTCGAGGCGACAAAGGCTTCACTGTTTCGCTCGACCTCTTCGAAATAAGGATAATCGACCCGCTCCGGCGCCGTGTTGCGGTTGTGGACGAAACCGAGGTAGGACCAGGCGAGAATCATTTCGGCAAAATTGTTGATGCCCCGCGGGTACGAAACCTGGAATCCAGATGGAACGCCCATCTGCGCTTGCTCCGCCGCACTCTCGGCGATGCCGGTGAGGACGAACATGGGGCTTTGCGGCGGCCACCAATATCCATAATAGGTGGGCGGCTTCGGAATCCCGTTTTCCTTGTTCACCTCCGGATCCGTAAAATTAATGAACTGGACAGTGCATTGGGCAAAATCCGCCTGCCATGGAATTGCCATGCGCTTGGTCAAATCGCCCGGCTCGCAGCCGCCGCCTTCGCATTCATCGCGTGATGGAGTCAATCCTGTCTTGGCGTAATCAGCAACCCGGTGGGCGATGCGGAACGGTTTGGCATAGATTGCCGGGTTTCGTGTGCTCCAGGTAACTTCGATTCCGGGACACATCGGCGATCCCACGCAGTTACCCAGGCTGCCCCGGTCGAGCGGATGAAGACCAAGTTGATCGACGGGACCCGTCTCGAATTTCCCGGCCGCCCATTGTCCGAGAAGAAAATATTGGGTCGCAGTAAGGGTGAGAAACTTGTCGATGAGCTCATTGCTTACCGAATTACTTCCGGAATTGAGGGGCATCAGGGGAATATTGGCCGGGCCGAGCAGATCATTTTCGGCTCCGTCGGCCGCGATCTCGCTTGAGCCGGGATTGCGAAAATAACTGAAGTAGGTCTTGCGCGCATCGAGGAGCGAAGCGGAATTATCCTTCGGATCGAAGGGAGGCGCGGAAAAAACAGTCATTGCCGGCAGACTGGCGACCCACTGATAGCCCGCCGGGCGCCTGATGATCGGCTCGATGTCGCGCTGGTAACTCGCGACGTAATCAGGATTCCAGCCGCCGCTTTTCGCCCACCGTTTTTTATCGAACATCCCAGGGTCGAGCTGCTGATAACGGACGCCGACATCAAAGGCGATGTCGTCCATGGTTACGACATTCACGAGCTCGGGAGCAAACTTCGGCGAGCCCACCAGCACCCACGCATCCAAGGTTTGCGGCGGACCGCCGCCGGGGGGCAGCGTGATCCTGCAGGTCACCGGGCCATCGGAGATGTCGTCATGCCAGGTATCTGCCCCCGCGAAACTGGTGATGGCGTCGGTCCCACCCGCATAACCGAAACCGCCGAGCACGCAAAGGTGGCCGGCGCTGTCCGTGAGCATTTCACCCAGCGTTTCGATTTGAAATCCCTGTTCCGCCGGCGGCGGGAACGAGCCAAAGGGGTAATTCCCGGGGATCGTGCTCTTGGAAAACTCCGCGCTCCCGCTCGGACCGGAAAGCGTGCGGGGGCCTGGATCGATGATGAGTTTCCGCCGCTGTTTCGCATCCTTGGGGGGCACATTCAGATTGCGGAAGGGTACGTTCCGTTTGGTGTAACTGTTATCCGCACCCAGCATGAGATCGCCTTCCAGCTCGGCGAAAGCGTAC
>JBAPMH010000126.1:0-11275 GCA_049278515.1 Chthoniobacterales bacterium | reverse complement strand
ATCTTGGCGTGGGCTACAGCCACTGGTCGGAACAGTGGCAGCGGGCCTTCGGCACCGAGATGAACAACTTGAACGCAACACGTCCAATTGCTCAACAGGAGCGGTATAATCTAATCCAGTATCGTCTTCTCAATGGCCCCGTCATCGACACGGATGGATACAACGATGGAACCTGCAACTTTTACATGCTCGTCAGGCTTGGCGAATGGGGTGAAGAAAATGCCAGCTACGCCATCCTGTGGATGGACGAGCAGAGTTACATCACTCAGCGCTGGCGGCTACTTCATCCTACGGAAGACTATCGTGGTGACTGGTTTTCGCTCGGGCGCGTGCTGGTGGACAACCTGTACGAAGGCAAGGATTGGTTTCGCTTCGATCATGAGAAATACTGGTCGCCCTTAGAGGCCGGCTTCATCGGCGACTTCAGCCGCATGCGGGTACGGAGGCAACTCATCGCTGTAACTGGATACGATCCGAAACTGAAGCGGCACGAGATTTATACGATTTGCTTCAACTATGGCGTATGTGATCACACTTGGCGGTGGAGGCCATTTCCGGATAACGCCGACCAACAGCTCTTAGAAGACGACGTTGCGGGAGGACCACCCAGAGAATTGCACCTAGATACTGCCAAATGCGATAAACACACCGCAATCGTATATGTGAACTCGCTTGAGCTGCGGGACGACCTGACGTTGCATGTTCGAGGATTCAAGCAGCTTGCGTCCGATGCGGGCAAGTGGAACGAAGGACGTTGGTTTCAGAGCTATTTGCCAGTTGATTCGCGTCACCTGCCATGGGCGCATCACCTCCTTCGCGCAAGCAAACCGACTCGTGGATTCAGCCATGATTGGGACTTTATCTCGGAGGCTGCGTTTAAACGGGCCGACCAATTCTATCGGTTCGGTGTTTATGAGAAAAACATCGACGGAAGATGTCAGTACTACGAAATCGACATCATCGCGGATGAGCAGGGTTGCGTCCCGGACAGCACCGAACTTGAGGATCGAGTCTGGCGGAGCGATCGTCAATGCGACCCGATAGATCCGCTGAGCATTGACACGGAAAACATCGACCTGGCGATTCAATCCGATTCAAACGGGTACATTTCTCTGAGCAAGAGCGCTGTCGTTCAGGAGCGCCGTAAGCTTGATACCATGTCAATGTACGAGCCCACCACACGCTTCTCCTTGCGAGAACGCAAACCCAAAGGCCTGATTGCGGTGTTTTTCGATAAACGCGACGACGAGTTGCAATCGGCCAGTCATCTTCCACGCGAGACTGTGCTTTGCCGGGATGATGTCGAGGCTGCCAGTGCCGACAAATGGGATGAAGAACTCAACCCCGCACCCGGCAAACCCTGCACGGGGCAAAAAGAAACTCCCCAGCGAATCGAGGCCACGGCTGGAACTCGGCCAGAGCCGCCGCTTTCACCTGTTCCGCAAAAGATCCGGGTGTTATTCAGGGCGAATCATCGCGTGATGAACTCCCCTATTGTGCGGAAAGCAAAGATCACGCGCTGGATTATCGCCGGTCGAACCTCTGCTGTGCGCATCGCCTTCTGGACACCGCTAAGCCAGGATGAAGTCTATGAGAATGTCTGGAAGGTTTCCTTAGGTGCTCTTGAGTCGGCCGCGGTAATGATGCTCTTTCAGTCGGAAGTGTTCGGGGTCTTTCTCCGGCAAGGTATTCCCGTTGAGCCGCTGCCTCTGTATTACAGCGGTGAACTAGACGCAACCTACTGCTACGAGCATGAATTGAGTCAGTTCGACAGTGCAACTGAGGCACTATTCGACAAATATTGCACGCCGCTGGGTCGCTTTCAGTACGCGACGAGCATTTGGTTCGAAGACGTTGTCGGCCACAGGAGCACTGCGGAAACCACCATCTTTGACGAAGTGAGGCAGTAATTGAATCGACGGCGAAACATTCCGCTCACGTTACTGGTAAAAGGAACCGCGCACGCCTACGTGCCGAGACCCGCTCGCGTAAAAGCAAGCACGCTCCCAATGCCCACGCTGGCTCTTCCCAACGGTTTTTTGGCTAAATGACAAAATGGGTCCGGAGCGGGTTCGACCCAGGAGAAATCAGCGCTTCTTACGCAGATTTCTTGTCGATTTTAGCCGAATATGACAAAAGGGGAGTGAACCCCCTAGGCTCCATTCCCGAGAGCTTTCGGGACTGTCGCGCCGTAGCTTTGGCGAAGGGCGCCGGAAGGATTTTTGCCAGGCTTTCACTCGGAGTCGGCTCGGCGAACGTGGGACGGCTGAGCTAGTATTCGCTGTAAAATGTCGTTCTCTCTCGACAAATTCTACTCTTCGTGAATTATGGTTCGGGTGTTTCCCTTAGGGCGTTTCTTCCCCGCTTGCAGTCTATTTAACGGTCGAAATCTATTCCTCGCTGTTTTTTTCGCGATACTCCTTTCGATCCAAGCGGGTGGATACGCTGCGACGCTTACCGTAACCAATGGCGGCGATAGTGGATCAGGAAGCCTTCGGCAAGCGATCTCCGACGCCGCATCGGGCGATCGGATCGAGTTCACGCAGAATGTTACCACCGTTACCCTGACGAGCGCTGAATTGCTGATCGATAAGAATCTTACGATCGCTGGTCCAGGTTCCAATCTCTTATTAGTTCAAAGGGCCACGGGGTCCGGCGCTCCTGATTTCCGAGTTTTTAACGTTTCGGCGAGTAATTCGAACGTGACGATCTCGGGTCTGACCATCAGTCATGGGTTAAAAGGTTTGACCGCAAGCGGCGATGGCGGCGGAGTTCAGAGCCTTGGAATCTTAACACTGACCAACTGCACGGTTTCGAGTAACACTGCCGCCGGTCGAGGCAGCGGCATTTATAATGCCGGAACAGCGACGATTAGCGACTGCACCATTTCAGGGAACTCTGGAGGCAGTGTTGCAAATGGCGGCGGTATTTACAACGTTGGAACGATAACAGTGACGCGATGCGCGATTTTTAGCAACAACGCAGCCGGTTCCCCCAGTAACGGTGGAGGAGGTGGAATTTACAACGACCAAAGCGGCTCTGCCACCATCACTGATAGCACCATTTCACTGAATGTAGCCAGAGGAGGGGGCGGCATCCACAATAACGGCGCGTTTGGCATTACCAACAGCACCGTCTTCGGCCACAACGTTTTCAGCGGCGGCGGCGGCATTCTCAACCAGAGTACGGGAACTCTGGCTCTCACTAGCACGACCATTACGGGGAACCAGGGAGGCACTGGTGGGGGTATCGTCAATAACAATAGTAGTAACAACTCATTCACCGCGAGAAACAGCATCATTGCCAAGAATACAGGGGGTTTCCCAGGGGACGGGCCCGATTTGTTTGGCGCGCTAACCTCGCAGGGCTACAACATCATCGGAGATGGCCAGGACGCGACGATCACCCCCGCCACTGGAGACCAAATCGGCACTGCCGGTTTGCCAGTTGATCCGCTCCTCGGTCCACTGCAAGACAATGGCGGCCCGACCTTAACCTGCGGACTGCTTCGAGGTAGCCCAGCCATAGATAAAGGCAAAGCGCCCCCCGGGTCTCCTGTCGATCAGCGGGGCTGGCATCGCCCTAGCGACGACCCCGCTATTCCAAACGCGTCCGGCGGCGATGGCAGCGACATCGGCGCCTTCGAATTAACCCCTGTTCAATTCAGCGCAAGCACCTCCAGCGTAAATGAGAACGGCGGCACGGTAATCTTAAGCGTTCTCCGGAATCCGGGCTCTCCGCCTGCAACGGTTCACTACGCCACAAGCGATGGATCGGCTACGGCTGGATCGGACTACACTGCTGCGTCCGGCGACCTCGCCTTTGCTGCAGGTGAAACGGCAAAGTCCATCAACATTCAGATATTGAACAACAGCGTTTACGAAGGCAACGAGACGTTCACCGTCACGTTGAGTTCGCCGACTGGCGCGGACCTAAGCTTATCGACCGCGGTAGTCACGATCATCGAAGACGATGCTCCGCCGTCCCTGCAATTTAGTTCGTCGGCTTCCAGCGTCTCCGAAGCCGCTGGCTCTGCGGTCGTTACTGTGACAAAAGTCGGCGCCACGGCGGTTCCGGCCACGGTCCAATACGCCACCTCGAATCAAAGCGCGACGGCCGGGAGCGATTACAGTGCTATTTCCGGAACGCTGACCTTCGCAACGAGTGAGACTTCCAAAAACATCACCATCCCGATTGTGGACGATTCAGATCGCGAGAACAACGAAACCCTCCTCGTGACGCTGGCGGGACCGACAAGCGGGAGTATTGGCACGCCAGCGACGACAATAATCACCATCGTCGACAATGATCCCTTGCCCACCATCGAATTCAGTTCCACGAGTTTCAGTGTCGACGAGAGTGCCGCCAACGCCGTTGTCACGATTACCAAAACGGGCGGCACGCAGTTGATCTCCACGGTGCATTACGCGACCGCCGATGGAACTGCGATCGCCGGGTCCGATTACGATGCAGTCACCGGGGATATCACCTTTGGTCCTTCCGAAACAACGAAGGAGATAAATATTCACATCCTCGATGAAACGCTTTTTGAAGGAAACGAAGCGTTCACCGTCGCGTTGACAAATCCAGGCATGGCTACCCTGGGATCGAGCTCCATCGCCACCGTTACCATTTTGGATAACGACGCTCCCCCGACTCCGACCCCGGCTCCTACGCAAACACCAACTCCCACGCCAACTGGTACTCCCACGCCGCCACCTGCTCAGCCTCTTGACATTTCCACGCGAATGCGCGTCGAAAACGGGGAGAACGTTTTGATCGCTGGTTTTATTTTATCTGGCAGCGACGCGAAACAGGTAATCATCCGAGGCATTGGTCCTTCTCTCCAGGCAGCAGGCATTCCTACGCCACTTTCGGATCCCACGGTCGAACTCTATAATTCCGCAAATCATCTTATCGCCTCAAATGACAATTGGCGGGATCTTCAGGCCCAGCAGATTGAGAGTACCGGTCTTGCCCCGCGGAACCTGTTGGAGTCAGCGCTCGTCATTACACTCGACTCGAATAGCCGCTATACCGCGGTTGTAAGAGGACAGGGCGGTGCCACTGGCCTCGCTTTAGTTGAGGTATATGACCTCCAGTTCAACACGAATTCTCATTTGGTCAACGTCAGCACCAGAGGTTTGATTCAAACCGGTGATAACGTTTTGATCGGGGGATTCATCGTGGGCGGAGAGGCGTCCGATCGCACCAAGATGGTGATTCGAGCAATAGGTCCTTCGCTCGTTGATTTCGGAGTTCAGGGCGTTTTGCAGGATCCGACCCTTGCCGTCTATGATGGAAATGGCAACCGCCTCGGCCTAAACGATAACTGGCAAGACGGACAGCAAGCAGAAATTGTGGCATCCGGGCTAGCACCGCAACATCCGCTGGAATCGGCACTCTACCTGGAGTTCCCGCCCGGTAATTACACAGCAATCGTCAGCGGAACCAATAATACAACCGGCGTGGGGTTGATAGAAGGTTATCATTTGCGATAGGTCGCGGCCCAGCGCGAGGTCCTAAAACTAGGCGTGAGATTGTCGGTCTCTCGAGTCGTTGTTGGACGTTCAAAATAGCGCAGCGCCCCTTCCGCCGGCGGGCCCCTATGCTCCGCACCTTTGGTGCCCGGCTCGACAGCGTCTCGCCCTACCAGAATTAAAAACGGATCTTCAATCCGCCGTAATAATTGCGGCGGGCGGCGGGTAGGATGCCTTCGTCGCGGACTTCGCCCCAGAAATCTTCGTCGAACACATTGCCGATCCCGGCAAATACGCCGAAGCGGCCCTGGCAGAAATTGTATTCCGCTGTCAGGTCCCAGACCGTGTAGGCGGGGACGAAGTGGGTGGGCGAGTTGGTCGCATTCGCGAAATGATCATCCACGATGGTCCCGATCAAGGCGGCCTTCATCCGATCCTTCCAACTGTAAATCGCTCCGACCTTGAATTGATAGTCGGGGGCGTAAGCTGGCGTGAGGCCGTTGTTGGGACCGGCCGTAAACTCCGCGTCCAGCAGGGTAACGTTTCCGTAGAGGTTGAGCCGGCCGTAGGGGCTTTCCGTGCCGCCATTGAACACTGCCAGGATATCCAGCTCCATGCCCGCTTCAAAACCCACGTAACGCGCGTCTCCCACGTTTGCGGTAGAGGGAATGTTCCCGGGCAAAGTGATATCTCCGACCTGGTCATCAAAGGTGTAATGGAACACGCTGACATCGAAGGTCAGGAAGGCGAAGGGCTTGCCGCGCAATCCCAGCTCGAACTGGAGAGAATTGCCTTCTTTAAGATCGTCGTTAACCAGGCCGGTCGCACTCGTGGGCACGAGCTCGCCGTAGGTGCGCGGCCGATAAGCCTGCGCCACCGTTCCATAAAGCTCGAGTCGCGGAGGTCCGCCGGCCACCATCGATGTCGTGGACGTCATGTTCTTCGTGTCCTTGGCATCTTTCGCGGCCGTAGTCTCCGCGTGTTGGCCTTCCATCAGGACGTAGCCAAGGCCGAGGCTGAAGAGCGGCACAAACGAATCGTCATCGCGCGATGCCAGCGGCTGGGGGCCTCCGAGTGCCGGAGGATTGTTGGCCTTGGCGAAGTTGAAGGTTTCGTCGAGGGTTTGATTGAGGAATTCCAAACGCATCCCAGGCGTGACCGAGAGCCGTCCGAAGTGGAATCGGTTTTCGGCGAAGATGGAGAAATCCGTGGTCTCGCCGGTAGCGAAGTTGCGCAGCATCCCGCTGTCGGCGTCCGGGGTAGAGCCGCGCTCGTCGGTGCGATCCTGCTGAGCGTGATAAAAGTAAACGCCGCCGGTGAAAGTCGAAGTATCGCCGGCGAGCTGGTAATCATGGCGCACGCGCACGTCCACGCCTTCGTTCCAGACCTCGCGGTTCTGGATGGAGTTCGTGTTGGCGGCCGCACCGTTAGGCAGGATGCCGACGCCACCTCCACGCTGGCGTTTGCTGTAGCGCGAGAGATAACCGCCGAACGCCTTTATTTCCAACTGGGTCGATTCGGAAAAGAGATGCTGGTAGGCGAGGTCCGCGTAATACCGCTGGAGGCGAAACCGGTCGAAAAACCGCGAGCTTGCGTTGCGATCATCCTGGTAAAGGACGTTGTAGTCGATTCCCATGACAATTCCGGCCGGGTCGATAAAGGTCCGCAAGCCGCCGGGCTCACCGTGTTCTTCATCATAAGCATCGAGCGTGAGGATGAATCGATCCTGGCTGGTTGCCTCGAAGACCAGTCGCACGCTTCCGTTGTTCAGGTCGTAATCGCTGTTCACCCGGAAACCATCCCGCTGCCGGTGATCGTAGTAGGCGTAGTAACCGAATTGTCCGACCGTCCCGTCAAACGAGAGGAACGCCTGGAACAGTTCATCGCTTCCGTAGAGGGCCTTTGCTGTCGCGTGGAAAGGCGCGTCCTTGCGCGGCATTTTCATGATGAAATTCAACGCCCCGCCCGGCTGCGGGCCGAACTGAAGAGCTGCGCCCGCGCGAATGAACTCGATCCGCTCGACCGCATCCAGCACGGGAGTGTAATGGGTTTCCGGGAAACCGAACTGCTCGTTCTTGATCGAGATTCCATCCTTGAGTAGCTGCATCGTCTCGGCGCGTTGGGAATCGAGACCGCGATAGCCGAAGTTGATGACGGGTGAATTCGGCTCCTCGCTCACAAGCAGGCCCGGCGTCGTGGCCAGGACCTCACGATAATTGTTGTTGGAGATTTCGGGAAACTCCGTTGGTTTTACGAACGACGTTTTCTTGCCCGAATTGATCCGCGTTCCCTCGACTTCGGGCAGGGCCGGATAAGCCGGCGGCTCGACATCGAAGCCGTGAACGACCACGCGTTCGGTGGTTTGGGTCACCTGGGCGAGAGAAAGCGGGCCCTCCGGCAAACGATATCCGTTGGCGTCCACCGGGCCCGGCTTCGTTTTCCGCGCGGAATGTTTGTCGGCATCGGCGTCGTCAGACTCGGCGTCGACATCAGATTCAGTGATGGCGCTTGGGAGAGTTTCCTCGCCCCAGCAGGTTTCCGGCATAAACAGAAACGCCAGCGCGAGAAGCGCCGGCGCCAAGAGGAGGTTAGGTCTTGAAGGCATGTGCGCAGAAGACCAGAAGCTCGTAAATGAAGGCAAGCCAAAAAATGACAATTTCGTAATGTGGCGTAAATCGAACGGTCATCCCGAGCGAAGTCGAGGGACCCCGTCGAACTGCGAGCGACATCGCCCTAACCCCAACGGGGTCCTTCGACTCCGCTTCGCTCCGCTCAGGATGACTTCGGCGCTGTTCGCTCCGCTCAGGATGCCCCTCAATTCATTTGACCCCCATCCCGTTCCGTAATCTCCTCAGAGCCGTTTCCGTGAAGAATCATCATCCAGAGTCTTCCATCGCCGCCGATACCGCAGCCCGGCGCCCGAGCTTTGGCGAAGCATTCCGCTTCTGGCTCAAGCTCGGATTCATCTCGTTCGGCGGACCTGCGGGCCAGATCGCGATCATGCAAACGGAGCTGGTCGAGCGAAAACGCTGGATCAGCCAGTCGCGATTTCTTCACGCCCTGAACTACTGCATGCTGCTGCCGGGACCCGAAGCGCAGCAACTGGCGATTTACGTCGGCTGGCTCTTGCATAGGACCGCGGGTGGGATCGCGGCCGGTGCCCTGTTTGTCATCCCGTCGATGTTTGTCCTCTGGACGTTGAGCTTCATCTACGCGGCTTACGGCAGCGTGCCCTGGGTGGCGGCGATTTTTTATGGATTGAAACCGGTCGTCGTCGCCATCGTGGTTACCGCCGTCATTCGGATCGGGCGCAAAGCTCTCAAGAATGAAGTCATGTGGGCCATCGCCGCCGCGGCCTTCGTCGCCATCTTTTTTCTAAAAGTGCCATTTCCTGCAATCATTATCGGCGCGGGTCTGGTCGGTTTGCTCGGAGGCAGATTTTGGCCTTCGAAATTCGACGTGGTCTCGGCCGCCCCCGGCACCAGCAGGACTGACCGCGAAAACGCCGTTATCGATGACGAGGATGATCCGCCGGAACATACCAGACCTTCGGTAGGACGCGGGGTGCGCGTCGCGATCGTTTGGTTGCTCCTCTGGTGGACGCCCGTCCTCCTGGCAGCCGTTTTTTTCGGCACCGGTCATACCATTCTTCGGGAGGGGATTTTCTTCAGTAAAGCGGCCGTGGTGACTTTCGGCGGAGCCTACGCCGTCCTCCCGTATGTCGCCCAACGCGCCGTCGAACATTTCGCCTGGCTCAAGCCGGGTCAGATGATGGATGGCCTGGGCCTGGCGGAGACGACGCCCGGGCCGCTGATCATGGTGCTGCAATTTGTCGGATTCATGGGCGGGTGGAACCAGCCGGGAGGGTTGTCTCCGGTGCTGGCGGCGACCCTCGGTGCATTGATCACTACCTGGGTCACGTTTGTTCCCTGTTTTCTTTGGGTCTTCCTGGGGGGCCCGCACATCGAGCAACTGCGGGGCAAGAAGCGAATCTCGACCGCGCTCTCCGCCGTCACCGCTGCCGTGGTGGGGGTGATCCTGAATCTCGCGATCTGGTTCGCGCTGCATGTGATTCATCCCAGCGAGGGGATCGACTGGTTCGCCGCCGGCCTGGGGCTGGCGGCTCTCATCGCCATGATCCGCTGGAAGCTTGGCGTCATCCCGGTCGTAATCGCCGGCGGCGTCATTGGTCTGCTCAGCCTGATTCTCTTTCGTTAGGCCTCGAAACAGGTCAGGTGCAGAATCGATTCCGAAAATAGCCCAACGTTTTAACGCTGGGTAAGCTGTGATCCAGATCATTGTCGAGTCCCGTCAGGGGACGAAAGAAGTTCCCGGCGGCTTCAAAGAGCGCATCTGGGAGCGAGAGATTCTTTCGTCCCTCACGGGACTGGGAATATTTCGCGGCGCGGTTTCCCAGCGCTAAAGCGCTGGGCTATTATCGGAGCCGGACGGCGTTCGCTTTCGTGCCTGGTTTGGCCTACCGCGATGCCAGCAGTAAATCATCCTCGTGATAGGGACCGTCCAAGTGCCAATTGCGAGGCTTGCCAGTGATCTTGGCGTAGTACGCCGTATCCGTGATCTCGCCTGCTTCGTCGCGGACCTTGAGGAAATAGACGTCCTCTGCGAAAGGCCGGGCGCGCCACCAGACGACGGCCTGCCGACCCGTCAGCTTCCGGATTACGTGGTCACCCGCTTTGAACTTCGCCGTGTGCGAGTCGCACCCGCTCAACGCGAAAAGCACCAATGCGAGCATAATTGTAACGACGATCGACTTCATAGCATCTAACGAGAAAGAAGTGAGCTGCCGCCACCGGGAGCGAGCGTGGATCGAGGTGAAAGTGTTTTGATCATCTGAAATGTGAACGCACAGCGGGTGGCGGTTAGCTCCACTGAGTGGTTAGATGGTGGACGTGGCTGCATATCACGCTCTCCGGAACCGGTCGTGGAGTGTCTTCGCGAGCGACATGACCGGCCGCCACTCTGGCAGCTTCTGAAGATCGCTAACCGAGTGGACGCTCGTCTGCTGCATCCGCTGACCTGCTGTGTGCACTAGCCCGTAAAGATGCGCCAGGTCTTTGAGCTCGGCTTCGGTGAACGCATCGATAAAGTCAGGGCTCTTGGGATGGTAGAGGTCAGTAGCGAAACGCTCAATCAGCTCGGCGGCAACAAACGCGTGCGGAACATCGCGCTCATATTGCGTCTGCGCGGTCGCGCTCGCGAGGATCGCAAGCTCGTCGAGGATCGATGCGCGCTTATCTTTGGCGTGGGTGCTCACAACCATCTAACAAGAATTAGACGTATCTACGTCTTTAACGGCGTAAAATTTTACGTCTCTCACGCTGGCAAGGGAGGAGAGGCTAGGACGAAACACTCTGAACTGTAGTTTGTCTCGAAAGGGCGCGGACATGCAACGCTTAAACGGCGACCTTACCACGGCAGTTTCATCCCGAGGCTCTTGGCCAGAAACGCCCATTGATCGGTGGTCTCTTCGATGATCTTGCTGGTCGGTTTGCCGGCGCCGTGCCCGGCCCTGGTCTCGATCCGGATCAAGACCGGCGCGGGGCCGGACTGGGCGGCTTGCATGGCAGCGGTGTACTTGAAGCTGTGGCCGGGGAACACGCGGTCGTCGTGGTCGGCCGTGACAACAAAGGTCGGCGGATATTTTGTATTCGGTTTGACGTTGTGGAGCGGGGAATATTTGTAAATCGCCTCGAACTCATCCTTGTTCTCAGACGAGCCGTAATCGGACTTCCAGGCCCAGCCAATGGTGAACTTCTGAAAGCGCAACATGTCCA
>JBAPMH010000125.1:0-1543 GCA_049278515.1 Chthoniobacterales bacterium | reverse complement strand
AAAACACCTCGCCATAGCCGCCGAGCGCCGCCACGCCTTCCTGGATGCGCGCGCCGCCGGCGTCGAACAGGCCGATGATCGGCGCGCGGTTCCTGAGCGCCATGTCCTGGACCTTGATCATTTTGTTGGCATGCGCTTCAGACAGCGAGCCGCCGAATACGGTGAAGTCTTTGGCGAACACGTAAGTGATGCGGCCGTTGATCGTGCCCCAGCCGGTGACCACGCCGTCGCCCGGCACGCGGGTCTTCTCCATGCCGAAATCGATGCAGCGGTGCTCGACATACATGTCGAACTCCTCGAAGGAGCCCTCGTCGAGCAGGAGGTCGAGGCGCTCGCGCGCCGTGAGCTTGCCGCGCTTGTGCTGGGCCTCGATGCGGGCGGTGCCGCCCCCGGCCCGCGCCCTGTCGCGGCGGATTTCAAGCTCTTCCAGAACTTCCTTCATAGCCGCTCCCCATGTGACGGGCCCAAGACGGTGAATAGCATGGGCCCAAAGGGACGCAAATGGCGTCGCATTCAGGCCTGCCCCTGCTTATCCCTTGCGTGGACCGGCTCCCGTCCCTGGTCTATTGTCGCCGCTTCTCCAATAATTGTGGCCTGGTGACTTCCATGCAGACCGGTGATGTCGCGAAAGCTTCGATCTGCGCGCTAGTCATTTTGCTGTTTGTTGGCGCCGCGCCCGACGCCAAGGCGCAGGACACGCCCAATATTCGCAGCGCCGGCCGGAAGCTCGACCTGTCCGAGCTGCGCGCCCAGCCTGAGACCAATCAGGTGGTGGTGAAGTTCCGCGAGGGGGAGAAGGTCAGGGTCGCCAACCAGAAGCTGACCGGCATTCGCAGCGGCCAAGCCAATCTGCTCAATAATGTGCTGCGCCAGGCGGGCGTCACCGAGACGGTTCTGACGCCGCTATTCGAGGCGCCGCCGGAGGAACTCGAGCGGGACCGCAGCGAAGGCCAGCGCCGCTCCGGGCGTGAGCTCGCCGATCTCAGCCTCTATTTCGTCATCACGTTGCCGCCGACGCCGAGCGCCGCCGAGGTCGCCAAGAACCTCAACACGCTGCCTTTCGTCGAATATGCGCGGCCGGCGCTCAGGCCCGCCCCGCCGCCGATCTACAGCATACCCAAAGCCGCCGACCCGCTGCCCGAGGGAGACGCGGCGCGCTCCTCCTCGCCGAACCTGACGCCGTGGCAAACCTACAAGGGCAAGGCGCCTCCCGGCATCGGCCCCATCCCCAACGTCAAGGGCAGCGACGGAAGAGGCATGTCCTTCGCCGATGTCGAATATGACTGGACCCTGACGCACGAGGATCTACGCATCTCCTCGCTGCGGGCGCTCGAGACCGAGCTGACGCCCGATCGCTTCAGCGGCCCCGAGCATGGCACGGCCGTGCTCGGCATTCTCTCGAGCCTGCCGAACAGTTTCGGCGTCACCGGCATCGCGCCGGGCGCCTTGGCCTATGTTGCCGCGGCAAGCTCGAAGGAATTGGGCTACCAGCCGGCGCGGGCTGTCGGCATCGCCATGAACAAGCTTAGGGCTGGCGACGTCA
>JBAPMH010000124.1:0-2247 GCA_049278515.1 Chthoniobacterales bacterium | reverse complement strand
GAGCTGGGGGGAGAATGGCTACCTGGGAGTCTGGCTCGATGAAACGAACTCCTGGATTCACCCCCATCTTCATTCCGCCGCGCGACGCCTGACGAAGCTCGCTCGTGCAAAGGCATCGGAGGGCGGCGGACTGACCGACCGGGTGCTCAAACAACTCGTCCGCGAACTCCTGCTCGCCCAGTCAAGTGATTGGGCCTTTCTCATCAAGACCGGGACGGCAAAGCATTACGCCACGAAACGGGTGACCGATCACTTGCTGCGTTTCAATCGCCTTTACGATGACTTCATTGCCGGAAACGTCGATGAAGGGTTTCTCTCGAATTGTGAATGGCGCGACAACCTTTTCCCTGAGGTGAATTGGCGGTATTACATCCGATGACCAGACCGCTCCTCCCACCGGCGAAAGGGATGCTCCTTGGGCTGCTCGTCGTCATTTGGATGGCTTCGACTGCGTCCTCGCAGGATTCACCGACGCCCACGGCAACGCCCTCTCCGGCGGCTCGGAGCGTTCGGATCAGTTTCGTGCCGCCGCCGCTGGATGGAACGATTAGCCTCGGCATTTACGACGCCAAAGGAAGGCTGGTGCGGGTCCTCTTTCGCGAAGCGGACATCAATGAGTTCACCATCGGGCACGACGCGCTTTCGACGACATGGGATGGCAAGGACGACGCCGGAGAAAATGTTCCGGCGGGAAAATACAGCGCGCACGGCTTCGTCGTGGGCGATCTGAAAATCGAAGGCGTCGGCTTTTCATTTAACGATTGGATCAGTTCGCCCGACACACCTCGCTTTTTCCACATCCACTCGCTCGATCTCCGGGATGACGATTTATTCCTGGGAGTCGATTTGGTGCCTCCGGGCATGGGACACGTTCTCTACAATCTCTCGGAGAAAACGATAAAACTGAAAGACACCGATTCCAGCGCATCGCCTCCGCCCCTTGAACCGGGACCGGGCGACATCGATCCGGTCATGACGATCGCCGGACGCGATGGCACCCGCTGGGTGATCGATCGCACCGAGAAGATCTCGAGCACGACGGAATTGAAACAGTTTTCGGCCACCGGCGAATTTCTCCGGCGGCTTCCGGTTTCGCCCAATGATCCGCAACCCAGGGCTGTCGCGGCCTCGAAGACCGAGGACAAGATTTATCTCCTGGAAGAAAACAGCGCCTCCCAGCGCGTGCGCGGCTTGAGCCTGGTGGCGACCAAGACCGAGGGCGCCGAGCAGCCCGTCTCGGAATGGAAAGTCGATTTCGAGAAATGGATCTGGTCGCACAAGGATTTCTCCGTTGTGGATGGAAAGCCGGTGGCGTCTTCCGCTCAGTCGAACACCCCGGAAAAAGTGAAAGTGAAATTGCAACCGAACCCGCTCCTCAACGAGGACCGGGTGACGCTGGAGGTCGCGGTCGGGCTCGATGCCGATGGCAGTTTCTTGAAAACGGCCGATGGCCTGCCGCTCTGCACCGTCAGCGAAACTCAAGAGCTGATCCGCGCCCTGGTGAACCCCCACGGAGTAAACGTTATCGATGTCTTTCAGGATGACGGCGCAGTCGTCGAACAATTCCGGGTAAGCGGCGTTGACCAGATGTTGAGCTTCGATTGCGGCGGTTTTGAATTGAAATGAGCCTCGCGCTCCGCTGATATCTCCCGATGCCGCGCGACATCGTTTACTTCGATCTGGAAACGCAACGGACCGCGAACGACGCCGGCGGCTGGGCGCGCAAGTGCGACATGCGCATGTCGGTGGGAGTGATCTACAGTACCGCGACGGGTCGTTACGAAGTTTTCGGCGAGGCCCAGGTCAACCAGCTGATCGAACGGCTGCGACGCGCCGATTTGGTGGTCGGCTTCAATGTTCTGAACTTCGATTACCACGTTCTGATGGGTTACACGATTCTCGATCTGATCGCGGAACTTCAAACGGTCGATCTGATGGCCGATATGGAAAAGCGCCTGGGACACCGGCTCGGTCTTGACGCGATCGCGAATGCAACCCTGGGCATTCAAAAAACAGCGGCGGGCCTGGACGCGATTCGCTGGTGGCGGGAAGGGCGCATCCTGGAGATTGCCGAATATTGCTGCTTCGATGTGAAGGTGACGCGGCTGGTGCACGAGCACGGATGCCGGCACCGGGAATTATTCTTTCACGATCGCTTCGCCCAGCGGCAACGGGTCGAAATCGATTGGGCGCATCTCGATGATTTGGAGCCGGCCTGACCTCAGGCCGAGGGCGTTACTTTGTAGC
>JBAPMH010000123.1:0-12947 GCA_049278515.1 Chthoniobacterales bacterium | reverse complement strand
CTCCTTCGATGACACGGGCACAATCAGCTTATCCTCGCGATTCAACTGAGCCATCGACTTGCGATTGGAGTTCAACAAGTAGCCGGGGATTTCGACTTCATCGGGCCGCCGACGAATGCCTATTTTCTCGCTCTCTTTGCGAACCCAGATGTAGGCCTGATGGGCATGCGGGAACGTCCCCAGAAACTTGACGAGCGAATACAAGCGTTCGAGATCGCCACTGAGTTGCATTTCGGTTCCAACGCGGAAAACCGCTTTGCCCACTCCGTTGTGGAAAACAATGATATCCGGCTTTTGATCCATCACATATTTTCCGTCGCCGAATTCGTGCCCCAGATGTCCCTGTCCCAAATCCTTGGGCGGATGGCGGGGCAGGTAATAATCGTTAAGTCCCAGCATATCCAGGCAGGGAAGTTCCGACCAATACGGAATGCATCCCGCGGCAGTCACAGCAACTAACGGTGCCTGTTGCCCGAACGCTTTCTTGAGGAACAGTCCGGTCACCTGACCGCCCCACTCCCAAACTTCTTTCTTGGCCTTCTTGCTTTCCACGTTCCTGAATTGAGCTGTTCCATAAAAGGCGAACACGGCGATAAGCACGGGAGCAAGAATCCACGCGAGCAACTTCTTCGCCCTGCAAAAGAAGAAAGCGGCGGCAATCGCCTCGACGAGCGCAAAGCTGAATACGACCATTAGCGGGACGAAATGCCGGTAGGCAGGAAAAACATCCCCGCCTATCACAACCAAATAGGGGATCCATAAGACGGCGAAAGGAAGCAGCAAGGCGCTCCGCTTCCGCAATGAAGGAATCCAGAGGGAGGCGATCAGGTAAACAATGGCGATATAGGAAAACGGCGCGAGACAGAACATGCCTCCGGCCACGTACTGAAGGCCCTCCAATAGATGATGCTTGGAAGGCGTGAACTTGACCAAGGTAGCATTCGCCACCGGTTCCCCGTAGTAAAGCAGCCGGAAAATCGTGTGGCCCGCATAACAAAGCACCGGCAGAGAAACGAGGGTAAGCAGCACCCGCAAACGGCGTCTGGATTCGGAAATTCCCCAACCCGATACCAATCCAAGGACCAGGGCCGCCGTGAAAACGGGGCCATCCGGCCTGGCCAGGCACAACAAACCCAGCAGCAGGGACGCCGCCAAAGTTTTTCTTAATTCGAATTCCGTGGATTCCGAGATGGAGAATCCCAGCGGAATCGTGACGCTTAACAAAAACGCGCATAAGGGCTGTTCGAGCCCTCCTATGGCCCAAACGGCGGTGGGCAAGGCCAGGCAATAAAAAAGCAGACCGGCCATCAGCGCCATCCATCCCGGCTTCGGCGCGCGGTTTCGCGAGTAGTGCCATAACACGGAAGCAATGACCAGGACCATGCAGAGGACTCCCGTGACTCTCGCGGCGTTAATCAGGTTGGCTCCGAATGCCCCCGGGATGGCCAGCAAGAGTATCCAAAGAAGGTTGGAATAGCCTTCTACGGGACGGCCCGCCGTCCAGGTCAATCCCTCCCCGTGCAAGAATCGCCGGAGATACTGCAGTGAAATCAGCGCATCGTCCGAGAAGAACGGCATGTAACAATTCGCATGCCAAATCAGGACCGCGGCAAACCCCAAAAACGCGATGACACCCACCAGAATGCCTGTCCTACCGCCGAATGATTTTGCCGGCTGCATTCTATCTGACGCGAATCATCCGTTCAACAACCAGGGGAAATGAAATGCGCTATGGCGCCCCGCGATCGTAAACCTCGACCAAACCAATGCCGGTGCCGTTGTTCCTGCCGTTCAGCAAAACGGTATAAGCACCGGCTGGCAACGTCGCTGCAATCCCGGACTCCAGTTGATGGGTCGGCGCTAACCCGGCCGCGGTGAGTTCCGCCGCCTGGGCCGGATTGTCCTGCCAGTCGTCATCAGCCAGGACAAGAGCGCCGTTACTATCGCGAAGCTCCAGCATCGGGTTGGCCAGAGCGTTAGGCACCCCGGAGGCGGTCAGGCTCGGGCCGATCCCGCGCGCTACGATCCGATCGTTGCCAGAGTTGCCACCCAGAATGAACCCCGCGATCACGAGGTCGTTACCCACGCCGATAAAGGCGCGCGTGCTAAGATTGGCCAGTTTCGCGGAAGCTGTCTGACTGAGGTCGTATACTTCGACGAGCGCGACACCAGAGGCGTTATTTTTGCCCCTCAGCACGGCGGTGTACGATCCGGGGTTGAGGGTGACATCCATTGCTGATTCCAAATTATTGGAAGGCGCGATTCCGGTCGCCAGGATACCAGTTTCCTGCATCGGATCGTCTCTCCAGTTGTCATCCGTAATGGTAACAAATCCTGTCGGACCGTGGAGCTCGAGAACCGGATCGGCCAGCGCATTCGGAACCCCGAATCCTGTCAGGGAAGGTCCAATTCCCCGAATGAGCAGATGTTTCGGAGAACTTCCCGTGATGATAAAACCGCCGATGCCGGCGTTGTCCCCGGTCTGAACCAGCATCCGGGTCGAGAGATTGACGGTTTGCGAGGCTGGGCCCGGCCCAGGCGTCGGAGTCGGCGTGCCACCGCCGCAGGTAGGATCCGGGGAGGGGCCTTGGATCTCGACGCTCTTCGGCGCGCCGGTTTTGAAGAAACCGATCGTCGCGTTCATCGCGCCCGGCGGACGGTTCGAGTCAAAACGAAAGTTATAGGTAGTGGTCCAGCGGAGCGCATTTGCATTTTCGTTTTGGGCGAAGGTCTCGGAACTCCAGCTCAGGCTGTTGGCCGTCTGGTTCGGAGTCCAGACCGAGTTGCTGAATCCCGCGTTTCCCTGGGTTCCGTCATCGGCAAATCCGGGAGAATTTCGGGGAGCGTGAAAGCCGAGATTGCTCACCGTGATTCCGCAACCCAGCGGAACCGCGAACGATTGAATGGCGCGATTGAGATTCTGGTTATAGATCGCGTATTCGTAATGCCAGGAGCCTGCGACCGGCCCCGTAACCTTGTAGGCGATAAAAGCGCGCCCATCAACGCCGGGCTCTGGCTCGATGGTCTTAATCGTAGCTCCGGTCCAGGCGGTAAGGGCTGGCATCATGGCCACGGTGTTGGCAGCGTTGGAAAACGTGAAACTCGATGTGCCGGTAACGTTAACAGGGCAGTAAGAAGCGTTATTGAACATGTTGCATTGCCCAGGGTGGTCCTGACACCAGGCGTACTCGTGCGGAGTAACGTACTGCACCTCGCTATAATAGGTCGCCCCCTGATTCAGGGCGTTGTTCAAATCGTTCACCTCCACCGCAAGCCGGTGTGACGTACCGTTGTGCGTATGGCCCGAATGATTGTTCGCGCTCGTCGGAAACGCACCCGTGAACGGATTGACCCAGGCGCGTGAGCCAAGTTGGGTAAAGTTCGCGCCGGTACTCGCATCATACGCATCGGAGCATCCTACGCCCAGCTTGGCGAAACTGGATGCCGGAATGCACCCGAGATCGCAGCCGTCGATTTGATCCGCCCCAAAGGCATGTTTGATCCAGGCTTCGCCAATTTGCTCAAACCGCTCGGTGTTGCTCGACCCGCCGCTCATTCGATAAAGACTCTGCGCAATAACAGGATGGTCGGGATTTGGTAATTGAAAGAAATCCACCTCCACGTTGCCGATATTGCAGGCGGTAGGCGCCATGGCCAGGGCAATCTCCGTGCCGTTACTGCCAAACTGCTGTGGCGCACCTATGTCACTTACGATAAGATCCGGTCCCGGGGTCAGTGTCGAACTGTCGCTTCGAGCAGGCAGAGCCGACGACTCGGGGTTCATCCCAGACAACAGAGCTAACGGCAGCGCAAAACGACGCATTATTTTCTTCAACATTGTCCTCACCATCTAGTTCACCCCCCGGGCGAGCAAGGCAAAAATCTCCTGGACGGACGGGAAGCAAGCACCGTGCATTCGCTGCGCCGGATAATCCCTCGGTCGCCCAAGCTCAGGGCGCTTTCCTTAGAATTACCTTCTCGACTTCAAGCGGGACCAAACTGTTGGTTGTTACTTGAACGGAAGTCGTGGAACCCCCTGGGAGAATCTTGCAATCGATGGCCGCAGAATTCTGCGAGACGACTTCGCAGGTCCAGTCGCCCGGCAACGGATCCAAAACGTTAACTCCGGCCGCCTCTTTCAGTGACACCGGAAGAACGAGCTTGTCCTGGGCATTGAACAGAGCTGCCGAGGCGCGATTACCGGACAAAAGGTAAGCAGGGATTTCAACCTCATTTGGCGTCCGGCGGATGCCTATTTTGCTGCTCTCTTGCCGAACCCAGAAAGCGGCCCGGCAGACGTAGGGAAAGGTGCCGACAACGTTGACTGGCGTATACCAGCGAGCGAGATCGCCGCTCCTTTCCATTTCCTTTCCACTGCGAAACACCGGCTTCCTAACTCCGGCATGGAAAGTAATGATATCCGGCTTTTGATCCATCACGTACTTACCGTCTCCCAGCTCATGCCCCAGGTATCCTTGTCCTAAATCGCTGGGAGGATGGCGGGGCAGGTAATAATCGGTCAGCCCCAGCATGTCCAGAGATGGAAGTTCGGACCAATACGGAATGCAGCCCGCAGCGGTAACGGCAACGAGCGGTTGCTGCGGCCCGAAGGCTTTCTTGAGGAACAGGCCAAGCACCTGGCCGTCCCATTCCCAAAGTTCCGTTTTCGCTCTTCGGCTTTCCGGATTGTTGAATTGAATCTTTCCGTAGACGACGAAGCAAGCGATCAGCACCGGGACAATGAGCCAAGCGGGAAGATTTCTCGCCACGCAAAAGGACTGAATGGCGGCCATCGCCTCAACAAGCGCGAAGGCAAAAACGGGCATCAAGGGAACGAACAGCCGGTAGGCCGGAAAGATATCCCCCCCTATGACAATGAGGTACGCGATCCACAAGGCGGTGCAAATAAGCAGCAAACCGCTTCGTTTTCGTGCCGAACGAACCCACACCGAGGCGAGCAGGTAAAACACCGCGAGGTAGGAAAACGGCGCGAGACCAGCGAAGCCCCTGGAGACATACCTGAAGCCCTCCGATGTATGATAGAGGGACGGTGCGATTTTTACCAGGGCCGTGTTCGCCACCAGCTCTCCATAATAGAACAGGCGGAAAGCCGTTTGGCCGCCATAACAAAGCAGCGGCAACGAGACCAGGACGAGCAACGCGCGCAGGCGACGCCTCGATTCGGAAATTCCCCAACCAAAGACGAGCGCAAGAAAGACCGCGACGGTGAAGATAGCGCCATCGGGTCTGGTCAGGCACAGGAGACCCAGCGCCAGAGACACCGCAAAAATCTTTTTCCATTCGAGTTCTCCGGATTCAAGGATGGAGAATCCCAGCGAGATCGTGACGGCTATCAAGCAGGCGTATAAGGGCTGTTCGAGTCCGCCTATCGCCCAAACAGCGGTGGGCGCAGCCAGGCAATAAAAAAGAAGCCCGGATACCAGCGCAATCGAGACTACTTGCTTCGAGGCACGGCTGCGCGGGGACCACGACAGGAGGGAAACTACGACCAGGATCGAGCATGCAATACCCAGAATCCTCGCCGCAGCGATCAGATCTACTCCGAACAAGCCCGGAATAGCCAGCAAAAGTATCCAAAGGAGGTTGGAATAACCTTCGACGGGTCGCCCTGCTGTCCACGTTAGTCCTTCGCCGTGCAGAAACCGCTTGAGATATCGCAGTGAGATCAACGCGTCGTCCGACAAGAACGGCATGTAATACCGGGCATGCCAAATCAGGACCGCAGAAAAGACCAAACATACGATGCCACTGACTAACAGGCGCCTTCTATCGTTAACCGGTTCTGACGACTGCATTCCTAAGGCTTTCCCTTTGTCACTTGCTGCGAAATCCTATTGCTCGCCGGGAGACGGCGTGGCTGACGGCACGGCGGGCGAGGGAGCGGCGGTTGGAGTGGGCGATTGCATTACCGGAACACCCTGGGTCACGAGCGCCGTATATTGCTGTTCGCACTGAACTATCTTCTCCGCGGTTAGCTCCACGGGGCGCTGTTTGATGGCGGCGTGCTTCGGAGAAAAAGCCATGTTCGGAGAAAAACACTCGACATAACCTTTCGGAGGTTGCCGGTCGTGGGCCAGCTGGGCCGGCATTCTCAGCTGCGGATTACGGGCGACGACATAGTCATTCAATCCCATCGTATCGATAATATTAACCTTCGGTAGAACCCACGCGATAACTCCCACGGAAGTGGCCGGGGTGACAGGATATCCGGTCGCCGGCAAAGTCATACCTTCCTCCCGGGGCGGAAGGATCTGAGTTTGGTAGAAATAAAATATCTTGTGCTCCTGGTGACGCATGCAAACGCTCCGCTCGATCAGCCAGTACTGCATTCGATCAAACATCGAAATATATCTCAGAACGAAAACCGGGGTCCACGGCACCTTTTTTTGCAGCACTCTCGCGACCGAACCGGTCAGGTAGAAGGTCTGACGCCGGAGACTGAGGTTATGGGTAGCTCCCCAGTGAATCCAGGGGATTGGCCACGACAGGAGGATGAAGACGGCAAAGAGCGGCCCTGCGACCTTTGCCGAGAGGCCCAGGTTGCTCAGCGCCCACAGAAACGTGATGAAAATAAGCAGGATCAATTGACTGAACACGCGATACTCGAAATGGTCGCCGCCGATGATGATCGTGTAGTAAGCGACATGGCCCACGACCGTCAGAATCACGAGTGCGTGGGTCACCGGGAGCTGCGCCAGTTCCCGGAGAGATTTGATCCGCCGCAGCGCCACCAAAAGTGCAACCAGAACTGCGAGCAGCCAAATCCAAAGAGCATACTCCAGGACAAAGCAAGCGAGGTATCTAAGACCACTTCCGTACCACCACCGCCCTGCGATGGCTTTCGCATAGTAGGTGTTAGGGAGCCAGCTCCCGTAAACGGAGTGTCTCCACAAAATATGCGCTGGAATAATCAACAGCGGCAGGGCTCCAGGCGCGAGTCTTGCAAATGCCGTTCGCGATGAAGTCGCGGTCCCCGCCTCCCAAAACTCTTTGGCGAACAACGCGATGGTGGCCATCGCGAAGAGCAACCCGTCTGGCCGGGTCAAACAAAGCAACGCCGTGGTCAGACTTAACCAAACCATCCAGCGCCGTCCGCGATTCTCCATGAACAAGCAGCAGTAGATCCACAGGGTGAGAAAGAAATTGAACATCGCGGTTTCCAAGCCGGAGCTGGTGAAGGCCAGGAAGGTGCGGTTCGTGATTACCCCCAAGAACACCAGGCAGAGAAAGAGCAGGCGATATTTTTGGAGCCGCTCTCCCAGTTTCATCTTCAGGACCATCAGCCCGCCGAGGAGCAGCGTCAGATAAGTAAAGAAGAGCGCGATATTATTCGCCGCCGCGGGCGGCTCGACGCCGGTGATTCTCCAGACCGCATCCAGCAACACCACCCAAAGAAAGCTCGTGTACCCTTCCACCGGCCGGAAGGGAGGCGCGTTCCACACGTAACCGTAACCCAAATGGCCGTTGCTGATGTACCGGAACGCGATAAAGGCGTCGTCCGTGAGAAACCAGAACAGGCGCCAGCCATAATAAACCGCGATCGCAACGGCCACGGAAATAACCGCCAGGGCAATCTTCTCTTTTCGCGTGGCTATCTGAGTCATCGGGCAAGTTTGGACAGTAACACCATCGCCGAAGGCCGAAAGGCCCTTCACTAAGCAAGAGAGTGTTTCGGAAGGCAACAGCAAATTCCGGCTCGTGCCGGCCACGCTTTTCTGCTTACGTGTCGTCGAAACGGGCTTCATCGGTATGGAATCAATCACGGAGATCTCGGCTCGAGCGATTCCGGCGGAAACGAGTGATTCGCCGAACGTTCCCTTCTGCGTTGATCTCGACGGGACCCTGGTGAAGACAGACCTCCTCTGGGAGGGAGCATTTCTTTTGATAAGAAGGAATCCGAGCGCTTTGCTCCGTTTCCCGATTTGGTTGTCGAAGGGAATCGCCGCTTTCAAATACGAAGTTGCGCGCCGGGCCGTCCCGGATTGCGAGCTGCTTCCGTATCGGGAAGAAGTTCTTGCCTTGATTAATCAGGCGCGGGCCACCGGCCGGCAGGTCATCCTCGTTTCCGCCGCGCATGAGTTAATGGCGAATAAGGTGGCGGAGCACCTCCAGTGCTTTAGCGAAGTGATCGCGACTCGGGGCTCGATGAATTTGAAAGCGGAGCAGAAGCGGGCCGCCCTCGAACAAAGATTCGGCCGGAAGCAGTTCGACTACATAGGAGACGCGCGAGCCGACCTGCCGGTTTGGGGAGCCGCCCGCCAGGGCTTCGTGGTTACGAATAGGCGGCAACTATTTCGAAATGCGCAGGCCGTGACATCGGCCACGGAGATCAAGCCCGCTCCGACCGTCCTAAAAGCTCTTCCCCCGGCGATGAGGCTCCATCAATGGTCCAAAAATCTTCTCATTTTTGTGCCCATCATTATGGCGCACGAAATCGCCAATCCCCGGATCTTCGCGAAGGGTGCGCTCGCTTTCCTGGCCTTTAGTCTTGTTTCCTCCAGTGTTTACCTCGTTAACGACCTCCTCGATTTGGAGGCAGACCGGGCCCACCGAGCGAAACGGCTCCGGCCCTTCGCCGCGGGTGCACTCAAGGTGATGAATGGCTTCATCCTGGCGACCATTCTGTTGCTCGCTGGAATTTTCCTGGCATTCTTCGCCCGCCTGCCGGTTCTCGGAACCATCCTGCTCGGTTACTTCGGGATGAGCTTCGCTTACTCCTGCTTTTTCAAACGAATCGTTATGATGGACGTCCTCGTCCTGGCCGGATTTTACACCCTGAGAATCTTCGCCGGGAGCGCAGCGACCAACATTCGCATTTCGGTCTGGCTCCTCGCCTTTTCCATGTTCTTTTTCCTTAGCCTTGCGTTGGTAAAACGCTGTTCGGAATTAATCGAGGATGCTTCCGGGATGTCGCGCTCGCGGGGATATTTGTCAGCCGACCGCCCGCAGGTGGCGGCCCTTGGAGTGGCGAGCGGCATTGTTTCCGTCCTCGTCCTGGTCCTCTATGTGATGAACCCCGAGGTGACGGCTCTCTATCACCGTCCTGCCATCCTGCTCTTCATTTGCCCGTTACTCCTCTACTGGATAAGCCGGGTCTGGATCCTAACGACCCGCGGCGTGATGCACGATGATCCAGTCATTTTCGCGCTCCGCGACTGGCCGAGTTACCTTGTGGGATTGCTGGCCGGGCTGGCAATGTATCTTGCCCTTTAGAGCGCCGAGGCCTGCTCTGGCTCAAAGTTTCAATCGCTTAAAAAGCGATTCCGGAATCAACTTGAGAACAAGCATGATGTAACCCCAGAACCACGGAATGTAGGCCACATTGCTCCCCCTCTCCAGCGCCCGAACGATTCGTCTTCCCACATACTCGGGCGAAGCCACCAAAAACAGACCCGGCATTCCATAGGTCATCGCGGTGTCCACAAACCCCGCCTTGATGGTCACGACCCGCACGCCCGCATGAAAAAGCCGGTTGCGAAGTCCCTGCAAGTAGATGGTGAATCCACCCTTGGCTGCGCCATAAATATAATTGCTCTGCCGTCCGCGATCCCCCGCCACGGACGAAATCCCGATCACGAAGCCGGATCGCTGTTTCTCAAGACGTGCCGCCAGGGGTTCGAGGAGACTGGTCGCACCGATAAAGTTACGTGCCAGGACGGCCACACGCTCTTTCGAATCGCTCTCAGCCAGCCGCCCCTCAGCCAGATAACCGAAGGCGAGCAGGACACCCTTAAATCCTCCCACCTCGTCCCAGACCCGGTCGACGAAGCCGGCATGGCCTTCATAATCTTCCGCATCGAAAACACCGCAGCTCACTTCAATTCGATAACGGAGCCTGAAGTCGGCCGCCAGCCGCTCGAGCTCTTCTCGGTCGCGTCCGGCGAGGTAAAGCGAATAGCCCTTTTCGGCGAAAGCTTCCGCGGTGCTGCGCGCAATCGCGGAGGTCGCGCCCAGAACTAGCACGGGGTCCCTCACGCTACGGTTTCCATCGCCAACAGGCGCGCGAGATCGGAGCTGAAGCGATTACTTCGATCTATTGTCGCCTTGATTCGCTGCCATTCCGCAAATCGGGGATACATGGCTCTGAAGGTCGCAGCCTTAACGCGGGCATCCTTCGCGAGGTAGATTCGACCGCCATGCTCGAGGACAATTTCATCGAGTCGATCGAGAAACGGAAATAAGCCGGGATCGGTTACCGGCAGGTCAAGCGTCAGGGTGTAACCTTGAGTCGGAAAAGAAAGCAGGCCCTGACCCTCCCCGCCCAGACGCTTCAAAACCGTAAGGAAACTGGCGCGTCCGCTCCGGGCGACCTCCTCCAGGACAAGCCGCAATCCCCGGCGTGCCTGATCAGAAGGCACCACACACTGATATTGGACGAATCCACGCCGGCCGTACATCCGGTTCCAATTTCCCAATCGATCCAGGGGATAGAAGAAGTTCTCGCAGGAGGTCACAAAAGGCTCCTTCTTAATTCGTTGCGCAAAATAATAGAGCCGGTTGAAGAGCGCGACACTCCAGGGTTTCAGGAACCAATTCGGGAAATCCACCGGAATGTTTCGCGGCCGGGATGGTTCCAATCCGAGTGGATTCCTGACGCCCGAAGGCAAATCCGAACGTTTGGCGTGATGGCCCCGCGTTAGCACGCTCCGGCCGAAGCTCTCTCCGCGCGCCAGGCAATCGAGCCACGCTACGGTATACTCATCGTCGAACTCTCGCTTTTCGAGCAATTCCAGCGATTCATCGAGATTGCGGGCGGGATGATGCTGCGCAATCACGTACGCGGTTTCAACAGGGATAAGTCGCAGAGAAACTTCCGTGATGATGCCGGTCAGGCCCATGCCACCTACCGTGGCCCAGAACAAATCCCGGTCCTGCTCCGGCGAACAGCGCGTGCGCCCGCCGTCCGCCAAAACCAGTTCGATTTCCGCGACATGATTGGCGAACGTCCCAACGCGATGATGGTTCTTCCCGTGCACATCCGCGGCGACACAACCTCCCAGCGAAACAAATTTTGTCCCCGGAGTAACAGACGGAAACCAGCCGCGCGGAACAAACGCCTGGAGCACCTCGGCGATCGTGCTTCCAGCCTCGGCCCTTAGAACCCCGGACTTGTCGTCGAAATCCAGGAGCCGATTGAGGCGCTCGGTCAGCATGACCGAACCGTCGGCGGACATGGCCGCGTTCCCATAGCTGCGTCCCTGCCCGCGCGCGATCATCTGTCCCTCGCGAGGAGGGACCGCTTCCTTCATCTTTTCGGGGCGCACAACCCTGGAACATCCCCGGGGATAACGTCCCCAGCCGCTGATCTCCATCATCTTGGGTCGCATGGTAACTGTGCCGTTTCGTAACCGGAGCGCATCGATCTTGGAAGTGCTCTCAGGAGCAAGCAAGAGCTTTTGGACGATGGCGGCAAGTGGTGTCCTGGTTCAACGAGCGGTCGCGCGCACCCGCGCAGTCGCTCCGGAGCCCGGCCACGGGCAGATCAGGGTAAGATCTCGACCCACTCGTTTCGCGCGCGCGAATCGGCCACGGCCTGGACGACCCGCATATAGCGAACCCCATCCTCGAAATCGGGATGCGGATGGAACCGGCCTTTTGATTTCACCCCGGCGATAAAATCGTCTTCCACCTGCCAGCAGCCTTCGAGCTCCGGAGTTATTTCCATGGCATGCAAGGCGCGATCCCCGACGCGGCCGGCGTTGATGATGTCCGTCCCAAAATCGTAAGTCATGGTCCCCGCTTCCCCGTACACCTCCAGGCGGTCGCCGGAAGGTAACGCGTTGATTCCGCTGAACTCCAGAACGCCTTCCGCACCGTTTGAAAAACGGCAAAGCACGGTCAGCAGGTCCGGCACAGTCAATTCATAGCCTTGCCGAATCGCATGCAGAATTTTTCCGCGCGCGAAAACACCGGTAACGTCGCCAAACCACCGCTGGAGCACCTCGACATAAATCCCGAGCGCCAGAACATTGAGCCCGGTGATCTCGATCCGCTGCCGCCAATGCGCCGGAGCATCGGCGTTCAGATACGCGCCGGTAAAGCATTGCAGGCGGATATGATGGGGCCGGCCAAGATAATT
Source organism: Chthoniobacterales bacterium (assembly GCA_049278515.1). Lineage (GTDB taxonomy): Bacteria > Verrucomicrobiota > Verrucomicrobiia > Chthoniobacterales > UBA10450 > AV80. The sequence continues at coordinate 847 of JBAPMH010000123.1, read as the reverse complement.
CTCCGCGAGGAGCTTCTTGACGAGGAGATCGCCCTTTAAGCCAAACGGAGGCGGACAAAGCATCGTAACCAAATCCGGGAATCGTTTCGAGACGGCCAGCATCTCCTCGGCTTCCGCGCGGTCCATCGCCATCCGGGCCTGGCAAAAAACGTGTTTGCCGGCTTCCAGGGCCGATATCGTGACGGCCGAATGCATGTACGGGGGGGTCCCGATCCAGACAATATCAATCTCGGGGATCGAAACGAGGTCCGCCCAATTCTGCATCGGCGTGGCATGCGGCGTATTTTCCTGGCAAAACTTTTCCGCGCTCTCATAGGTGGAATTCGAGACCGCCACGATTTCCACCTCGGGATGCTTTTTCAACCCGGGCAGGTGACGGTTACGCACGATTTCGCCGGCGCCCACAATTCCGATTCGCAGCTTCTGATTGTTTGTTTTGCTCATGTCTGCCAACTAAAGAGATTCAAAATGCCTGAATGACCCGGGGAACAGCAGGCCCTATCGAATTAGAAATTGCTCCTGTTGCCAATGGTTAATTCACTAAATCGTTCAGCCGCTAATTTTAACGAACTATCTTTGACTCGCTCAGGCGACGTCCGTTCAAGATTCGCTTGACCCACCCGGGCGAGCGCGCCAGCTTACGCACTCTTTAAGGTTTGTTATGGCCAAAGTTTGCAGCATTACAGGATCAAAAGTCACTCGCGGAAGTGTGATTCACCGGCGCGGTATGGCGAAGAAAAAGGGCGGCGTGGGCCGTCACGTGACCAAGAACGTGCCGCGGACCTTTGGCCCGAACCTGCACGAGCGGAGAATCTGGGTGCCTGAACTAAAGAAATTTGTCCGCATC
>JBAPMH010000122.1:0-2200 GCA_049278515.1 Chthoniobacterales bacterium | reverse complement strand
GTCATCTGCGGATCTGCATTTCTCGAATAATTATGCTCTAGAGGACACGTTTGATGGCGGCGTGCTGGAGGTCAGCGTCGACGGAGGACCATTCCAAGACATTCTTGCAGCTGGCGGCGGCTTTGCACGGGGCGGTTACAATGGCAATATCAGCACCTGTTGTGGCAATCCCCTTGCTGGTCGCCAGGCGTGGACGGGCAACTAGGGTGGTTTCATCGATACTGATGTAGACCTAGGTAATTTCGGCGGCCACACCGTCGCCCTACGCTGGCGCATGGCGAGTGACTCAAGCAATTCCAATTCCAGTGAAGGCTGGCGGGTCGATAATATCTACACTGTGTGCGAGCGCCCAACACCGACCGCGACTGCAACAGCTACATTTACTCCAACGCCTACGGAAACGCCGACAGCAACGGTGGCACCGTCAGCTACAGCTACAGCTACGGCGACAGCAACGGCAGCACCTACGCCTACCGTCACGCCGAGGCCTACACCTCTACCACGGCCTCGCCCGACACCACGCCCCCGTCCGACTCCGTAGAACGGAATTATCTAACCAATCGATGAAAGCCAACGGCCCCTAATCGAGGGAAGTTTAGCGGGCTTGCCACCACGCCATGCCGTAGCTTATCTCTTTCTCCTTAGGTCTCACATGGAATTCCGCGTAGGTTCGCCGGCAGATGCAGAAGCAATTGCGGGCTTGATCGCTAGCTTCCAGAGCGAACTCACCGACGATCCGTCTGCTGCGGGTGCAGAGGGGTATCTTGCCTCGGTGTCCGTACAGTCCGAGCGCGAGTACCTGGCCTCAGAACGCTATCGATACCTTCTCGCTTACTCGGATTCTCAACTTGCCGGGTTCATCGCCATCCGAGATGGCTCCCACCTTTTTCACCTCTTCGTAGAGCGCTCACATCAGCGGCAGGGCATTGCTCGGTGCTTGTGGCAGCGAGCCTTCCGCGAGCTGTGCGCTCCTAGCAGCGATGGAGGCTTTACGGTCAACTCAAGCCTTTCCGCCGTGCCGGTGTATGAAGCCTTCGGCTTTGTTCCAGCAGCGTCAATACAGAGTATGCATGGCATCTCATTTCTGCCCATGCGGCGTCCGGCATTGTAGCATGAGGCCTAACCAACCAATGAAAGCAACGGCCCCGCTACGGAATGGGTTCAGCGTGTTTGGCACGACACCCTGCCGTAGCTTATCTCTTTCTCGTTAGATGAATGTCACGCTGCGACCTGGTACCGCTGCAGATGCCGAGCGTTGTGGTGAGATCTGTTACAACGCTTTTAAGGCAGTCGCCGACCAGCACAATTTCCCGCCAGATTTTCCGTCGCAGGAAGTCACGCGTGGGCTGCTGGCTCGCTTGCTTGCCAGTCCTGACTTCTATTCGGTAGTCGCCGAATTCGACGGCACGATCGTCGGCAGTAACTTCGTCGACGAGCGTTCGACCATAGCTGGCCTCGGGCCAATCACGGTTGATCCAGCGGTGCAGAATCGCGCGGTCGGGCGTCAGCTTATGCAAAATGCGCTCGACCGAGTAAAGCTGCGGGCCTTCCCGGGAGTACGGTTGCTCCAGGCAGCCTATCACAACCGCTCGCTCTCGCTCTACGCAAGATTGGGATTCGTGGCTCGAGAGCCACTTTCCACCATGCAAGGGCCTGCACTTGGCGTGCACATTCCAGGTTACAGGACCCGGCCTGCCACTGAGCTTGATTTGGGCACGTGTAACGAGATCTGTGCGAAAGTGCACGGCCATGATCGCGCGGGCGAATTACGCAATGCGATCAAAGAAACAACCGCAACCGTTGTCGAACACGCGGGACGTATCGTCGGATATTCGAGTTCGATCGCATTCTTCGGCCACGCTGTGGCGGAAACAAACGAAGGGCTGAAGGCTCTGATCGGCGCCGCGCCTGCTTTCGGAGGACCGGGGTTCCTCGTGCCGACGCGCAATGCGGAGCTTTTTCTCTGGTGTCTGGAACGTGGCCTGCAAGTGGTACAGCCAATGACGCTCATGAGCATTGGTCTCTACAACGAACCCGCCGGAGCTTTTCTCCCTTCGATACTTTACTGATGATTTATGGAGCGGCAGCTTACGACGGGTTCCCTCGACTACCGTCGACGCCTAATAAGAACATGCGTCACTCTCTATAGTTTATCATCTGGGAATCCCGGCGGCGAACCACGATCCGGACCCAGCTGACC
>JBAPMH010000121.1:0-6373 GCA_049278515.1 Chthoniobacterales bacterium | reverse complement strand
CCATTCTCGCGATGGTCACCAGCTGCGCGCCGCGCAGGACCACCTCCGGTTTCAGATCGTTCGCCGCCAGGAGCTGGCGCACGTGCACTGAAACCGAATGCTCGTCATGGAGAAGCAGAAACTTCTCGTTCGCGAGATCGCTCCATTTGACACTCTTCCGCCGCGCGAACAGATGGTTTTCCGGGACCAGCAAAAGGAGGGCTTCCCGGCCTAACGAATGGCGCGCCAGGTTCGGGCTCTCATCCGATCCCGACGCGATCGCCAGGTCGAGCGTGCCGTCCTCGAGGCGTTGGGCCAGCTTCTCCGTCGTGTCCTCGAACAGCTCAAACGTCACCTTGGGATACGCCTGCTGGAATCTTCCGATCAATCGCGGCAGGATATAGAGCGCGATCGACGGAATCGCGCCGACCGCCAGCCGCCCCGCGACCTCCGCTTCCAGCGCCGTCACCGCGTGTCCGGCATCCGCGATCGCGGTCAGGATCACTCTCGCGTAGGGCAACAAACAAGTGCCGGCCGCGGTCAGCACCACCGAGCGGGGCAACCGATCGAAGAGTTGCTGGTTCAATTCCTCTTCCAGCTTATGGATCTGCTGGCTGAGCGACGGCTGCGACACATGCTCCCTCTGCGCCGCCTGCGAAAAGCTGCTCTCCTCGGCAACCGCGACGAAGTATCTGAGCTGGTGGATCTCCATGGGTGTTACATGCTATCTATTTCTCGAGTCTCGTCGCGTCCGACCTGCTGGTAAATGGAGTGCGCTGCGATGCCGCGACATTGATCGTACAACCCGAGGGCGAGGGTGAGAGAGCGGGACCGTATCTGGTGAATTGGGAGAATCGGGAAATTATTCTCCCGCTCAGAGATTCCTTGATGACACTCAACCGCGAGGGCGGTATATATTCGCCATGCCTGCGACGAAGTACCGTCCGATCATTGAGATTCGGCGCAACGGGACTGTTTCGAAGACGGCTATCAAACAGGCGGTGAAGAAACTAGCCGCGCTGAAGCGAACTCATCCCGCACAGTACAGAGCCAGGATTCGGTCTGGCGCGAAAACACCGGTGCGTCTGGTCGGTAGACACGGTTAGACTCTTCCCCGCAATGCCGGCGTCCCCCAGCGCCAGCGTGTTCATCAACTGCCCGTTCGACAACCGATACGAGCCGATTTTCGAGGCAATTGTCTTCTGCGTCTCCGCTTGTGGATTTAAGCCGAGATGTACAAAAGAATTGCCCGACGGCGGAGATGTGCGGATTGACAACATTTGCCGGCTGATCGGCGAGTGCCATTACAGCGTCCACGATATTTCACGAACCGAAGTTGAGGATCAGCCCTATAGGCTCCCGCGGTTCAATATGCCGTTAGAACTTGGACTGTTCCTCGGGGCGAAGAGATTTGGCGGTCGCTCATCTCAAAAACGGTGCATGATCATCGACCGTGCGCCCTACCGATACCACCGCGTCATTTCCGATATAGGAGGCCAGGATATTCGAGCGCATGAGAACAGCCCTCGTAAAGCAATTCGCCGCGTTCGCGACTGGCTTCAAACTGCACGCGGCAAAGCCGCCAGCCCCGGCGGCGACAAGATCTGGAAGGATTACCGCCGGTTTCGACGTGAGCTGCCTGTTATCGCTGAAGAAGCACAGCTCAATCCCGCGCAGCTGACGTTCATAGACTACCTGTTGCTGGTGACGAATTGGCTGCAGGAACATCGCTAATCACGCCGCAGCCTCGGTGAAGGCGGATAGAGTCCCTCGCTCCTCTTTCCGGTATCCGGTTTCCGAAATCCGCAATCAATCCGGTCCGGTTTCCGGTTTCGCTGAAAACCCCGAGGCACACCTCCTGCTAAAACTCGATTCCATGCAAACTGATCCCCTGTTCGACCGGAACGAAAACCAGGCTCTCCTCGTCGTCTGCGCCCGCAAGAAAATCCGTAACGCCGCCATCCTCGGAATCATCTGGGGCGTGATCAATCTCTCCCTCGGAGCCTTCCTCATCCAGGTCAACCCGTTGAACGTCGGCCTCTTCCTTATTGGTCTGCTCATGCTGGCCACTGGCGTCACCGCCCTGCGCAAGCCATCGCTTCATTGCCTTCTCGCGGAAGGTTTCGTCGCCGCTCTTCTCTTTATTTGGAACGTCGGAATCACGATGCTTAACGTGAGCGCCGGCGCCGCTCCTCACATCAATCCCCACATCTTTATCTGGCCCGCCGTTGCCGCCGCGGTTTTCTTTCAACAGTACCGCCGGCTCGGCCATCTTAAGGAAGCCATGAGCGTCATGGCTCAGGACACCGTGAAAGAAGCGACCGCGCTCTGCAAAACCCTCTTCAAAGCGAAGCTGAAAGAATCGCCTGATATCGCCGAAGCTTCCGCTCGCCAATGCCGGCTCCGTTTCATGACCGACGCCGTCTTTTGCGTGCAGCGCAACCTCGCGGCTGCCTTCTACCTGAACCGCGACACCTTTCAGCAATGCATTCCCGACCTGAACCGGAAACGCATTCGCATGGTCGTCCGCCATCCGCTTGGCAAACTGACGTTCGCCTTCGACAAGAAGAACTCCGACAAAATCAAAGGCTGGCTCTCCAATTCGCTCGCCCAGGCGAGCTGACGCGATCTTTGCTGTAGCCGCGGTCCCGCAGATGGGGGATCGCCGTAATACTGCGTGACAGCATCCAGCGGATTCTGAAGCCACGGATTCACACGGATGAAACACGGATTCAGAATTCTTTGTCCGTGAAAATCCGTGTTCATCCGTGGCCGATTACGTCGGTGCGCCATGTCACACGTCACTGTCCGCGCCGTCACGCATGCCAGGCCGTAGCCTTGGCGTAGGCTGGTCACATGTTCGCCGAAGGACGAACCGGCCGTGGCGGGTCACTCGTCACTGCCTTCGTCCGGGCAAAACGAAAGCGGGACCATTTCTGGTCCCGCCTTCAAAAGCTAACGAAAAGTTTAGTGTGTGTGTAAGTGTCTTCGAGCTTTGATACCTACTTAAGCAGCCTCGATGCCACGTAGATTTAAGGAAAGTACGTAGCGAAAGGACTCGAACGCCGAAACGCGATTTCGGACTTTGCGGCCTGGTGGACGAACGCTCCACGATTCCGGGCGTTCCCCTCTTCCAAAATTTTCCCTTGACCATTTCTCGCAAATACACAACCATATGGTTGTGGATCACTTGAGCTCAACTTTCGCCGCTCTGTCGGATCCGACCCGGCGCTCGATTGTCGCCCGCCTCACCGCGGGGCCGGCCACGGTCATGGAATTGGCCGCGCCCTTCTCGATTTCCCAGCAGGCCATCTCCAAGCATCTCGCCTACCTGGAGAACGCGCGCCTGATTGAACGTCAGCGCGACGGCCGGCAAAACTTTTGCGCCATCAAGCCCGACACGATCCGCGAAGTGGCCGATTGGGCCGAGGGCTACCGCCGCATTTGGGAGACGAACTTCCAACGGCTCGATGCTCTGCTCGCCGAGATGAAGTCGGAAAAGAAGCTTTCCTCGAAGTCAGCGAAACCCGCAGTGAAAAAACCAAAGAAAAATGAAACTAAGTGACACCTTTAAAGTAACCACCCCCGGCGAACTCGAGATCGTGATGGCGAGAGACTTCGACGCTCCGCCCGACATGATCTTCGACGCCCTGACCAGGCCTGAGTTAGTCCGGCGCTGGCTGCTCGGCCCGGACGGCTGGATCATGTCCGTCTGCGAGATCGATTTGAAAGTCGGCGGCGCCTGGCGCTATGTCTGGCGCCACGAGGAGAAGGACTGCGAATTCGGCATGCACGGGGAATATCGCGAGATCGACCGCCCCGAGCGCATCGTTCACACCGAATTCTTCCGCGAAGGCGAATCGCTCGTCACTTCGAACATCACCGCCAAAGGCGACACCACCACTCTGACCATGACCATGCGCTTCGCTTCCCGCGCCGAACGCGACGCCGCCTTGGAAACCGGCATGGCCGACGGCGTAGCCGTGAGTTATGACCGGCTCGATGAGGTACTGGTGCCCGCTGCCTCTCGAAAATAATGGACCCAGCCTCCCTGCCGCGTCGGGTTTCCCGAGGAGGGCAGGTGGTCGAAACGTGAGGTGATACGACTTGCCGCTGTCTTTCGAGCACCAGCGAGATCCGATCGCGTCGCCATGGTCGCATTCAATTCGCGCGACCGGGCGGCGTTCGACCAGCGTTAGGCGAAGCTCCTGGCCGCCGACTCGCTTCTGAAAAAGACGGTGCTCATTTCCGGTATCCCCATTCCGAAATCGCTTCGGTTCGGTCGGAGTTTACCCGCCGTGGCGGGCATTCCGAAATCGCTTCGGTCCGGTCGGAGTTTACCGGCCGTAGCGGCGCGCTTCGAATTTCGAAATTGTAGGGCAGGCTCGAAAATAATTGCCCCAGTCCCCACCTTTGCCGCGTCGATCACGCCATAATCAACGTCTGTCGTTCCCCGAGTGCTCTGTTTTTTGACCTCTGTTTGCCGACATATTGTTCTTCCAAAAAGGAAAAAGCTGACTACGCTTCAACTAGCCTTCCCAGACGACGGTTTATCGCAAAGCTGCGACTGGACGCGCCGATCTTTCGGGAACTCGTATGATACTAAAATTTCCAGAACTTGGCGGAGGACCGGTCCAAGGTTTGAATGATGCAGGTGTCGAGAATTTCCAAGGCGCTATCGACGTGTATCTCTCGCGAGAATGTGGTCAGAACACCACTGACGCTCCTGCAAAGGGTGTAGAGACAGTTCGCTTGGAATTCGAGCGGCTGAACATGCCGATTGATAGCATTCCGGCTTTCGACCAGTTAAAGACTACTCTTCAAGCCTGCCTCAACAGGTGGAAGTCGAAAGGAAAAGAAAGAGAGTTCTTCGAGACTGCTATTGAGCTTGCGTCGCAGAAGGAAATTCCGGTTCTTCGCGTTAGCGATTACGGCACAACGGGGCTCACGGGTAATGATGCCGACGAGGCCGGGCGTTGGTTTGCGTTAGTAAAATCGCAGGGGGTTTCGAACAAAGGGGACACCGCGGGTGGGTCGTTTGGCATCGGTAAGAGTTCGCCTTTCGCTGCCTCTCGTTTTCGTACTGTGATCTACGGAACGCGTACGGAAGCCGGCGAAACGGCGATGCAAGGCGTAAGTCGTCTTGGCACTCACTTGGGAGTCGATGGCAAACTCACCCAAGGGATTGGGTTCATCGGAAATTATGATGAGAAAGGGGGAGAAGATGGCGGTCCTGTTTTCCGAGCGATTCGGGACGAAGGCGCGATCCCAGCTGCGCTAAAGCGCACAGAGCCAGGAACAGACATTTGGATCATCGGTTACCGCAGCGGGGCCGAGTGGTACAACGATTTGACACGCTCCATTTTGTCTAACTTTTGGCCCGCCATCCACCGGGGTAAGATTCAATTTCGCGTCGGAAAGGAAACGATCTCCAAAAACAATTTGGCCGAGCTGATTGCTCGAAATGTTGGCCAGGAAGAGTTCGAAGCTCATCACTTCTACAAGGCGGCATTAAACGAGCCGGCGCGGGCAACACTAAAGCAAACCGGGAAATGCGAACTCTTTCTGACCGCAGCAGCCCCCGATTTACCTCGTAGGATTTGCATGGTGCGCAACACCGGCATGCGAATTTTCGATTACCAACCTAAAGCCTGTCGAGTACCGTTTAGTGGATTATTCGTCTGCACCGATGATGATGGAAACAAGCTTTTGCGTAAGCTTGAGCCGCCAAAGCACAATGCCTGGGACCCGAAACGCCTCGAGGACAACACCGGGAAAAAAGCCCTAGACGAAATAAAGCTGTGGATTCGCGAGGAAGTCAAAAAGCTTAATCCATTATTCGCCGGTAGCACTTTCAACGAGAGCGAATTAGCAAAGTACCTTCCCGATATCCCAGACGATCCTGCTGACCTTCCGCAGGATGAAGTCGGCGTGTCCAATGAAGATAGCCTTGAGTCTAAGCCGAAGGTAGGAGACATCACAATGACGCCGCTTCAGACGAAGATGGTGACCCCTGTTGTCAATGAGGAACCCGGAGGTGGCCCGGGCCCCATTCACACGGGTGAAAATGGAGGGGGGGGTGGCGGTGGTGGCGGCGGAACAGGAAACGGACAGTCGAAAACTCAAATGAGACCGCCGAAGTTTCGGGTTCGCAGTTTCCGAACAGAGGGCCGCGGCACTTATGAAATGATTTTGCGAAGCAAGGTAGATTTTAAGGGGCCGGTATCTATCTTCGCGGTCGGAGAGGATGGGGGCAACGAAGACATTGTTCTCACTTCCGCGGCGTTGAGTGGAGGTTCGAATCAAACCTTGACACTCAAGGGAAATGTCATCGAATCACTCTCCATATCTGCCGGAGTTCCCTTGCGCATTACGCTCCAAACTGAGGAGCTAG
>JBAPMH010000120.1:0-5791 GCA_049278515.1 Chthoniobacterales bacterium | reverse complement strand
TCCTGGCGCTGCGCAACCGCGAACGCTGGACAGACGCAATGCTCGGGGCCGAAGCATTGCGAACGGATGGCGACACGGTCCCGGCGTACGTCCGCGAAGCAGAAGCGGACGCGCTGCTCGCGTTACGACGTCCGGAGGAAGCGAGGCGTGGGTACGAGGAAGTCCTGCGTGGCGATCCGACGGTCCGCGAGGCGCAGATCGGGCGCTTCTTCGCGCTGGTCGAAGAAGAAAATCTTTCCGCCGCCATTGACCAGGCCGATGAGATCGTCGGTTTGGAAAAGCCCGGCGTGCGTGAGCCGAAGCAGGTGGGGCTTAATCCGAACGACAAATGGCTGGAGGCAAAAGTGCTGAGCGCGGAAGCGCGATCCTTTGCCGACATGCCCGGCGCCGCGTGGAACATGATGCTGCCGCTGGCCGAGAACGCACCGGCTAATATAGAATTGCGCCGGGTGCTCGGCGACGTCGCCGGCGCGCGCAGCTGGCCGCGGCGAAGCGCCGAGGAGATCGAGATCGCGTTGAGCCTGGCGCCCGAGAACAAGGCCACCCGGATCTCGCTTGTCGAGTCGGACATGCGTCGCCGGCATTGGACGCAAGCGCAATTTCGCATCGCGGAGCTGGCGGCCATCTATCCGAATGATGTCCACGTGCTCCGCACCCAGACCGATCTGCGCGCGCACAATAGCTTCGAGTTCCAGACCGAGTTTCACATCAACAAGGAGTACGGAGGAAACAGTAGCGACACGAATCCGAACGCGAATTCCCCGGGCTCCGGGACCGACTGGACGGCGCGCCTTTATTCGCCGCCGGTGGCGGAATCCTGGCGCTTCCTCGGCGCGTGGGAACATCACACCGCGCACACGACGGACGGCCAGGCGCTGCGTTATCGCTTCGGCGCGGGGGCAGAACTGGCGCTTCCCGATCTCACCATGGAGTTGATCGGCTGGAGCAACCAGGGCGACATCTCACAGCCAGGCGCAAGCCTCGCCGTCGCGTGGGTGCCGACCGATCACTGGCGCTTCGATCTCGGCGCGGAATATTTCGCGGGCGACACGCCGCTGCGCGCGGTCCTGAACGACATCACGGCCAACTCGGGCAGTATCGGCGTTACCTATGCCTGGCATGAATCGCGGTCGCTCGCGCTCGGCGTGAGCGGCTACGATTTCTCCGATGGCAACCGCCGCGCCGCGGCGCATCTCAATTTCGCGCAGAAGGTCGTGGACATTCCGCATTTCGACCTGACCCTGCGGCCCGAGATCTACGCCTCGACCAATACCAGCAACGCCGGCCCTTATTTCAGCCCGTCCCGCGATCTTTCCGGCGCGCTCACGTGCGATGCCGAGCACGTGATCTGGCGACGTTACGAGCGCAGCTTCGGCCATCGCCTCGCCGTGACCGGCGGCGCTTACTGGCAGGAGGATTTCGGCACGTCGTGGATTGGCTCAATCCTTTACGAGCAAGTCTTTCAATACAACCCGTGGCTCGAGCTGCGTTGGGGTGTCATCCGGAAACGTGCCGTGTATGACGGCGCACAGACTCCGTCCACCGAGGGTTTCGTTCGCTTTAACGTCCGCTTCTAATGTTTCATCGCTCTCTTCTTTTGTTGCTCGTCCTGCTCGCGCTGGCTCCGGCGCGCGCGGCCGAGCGATTCGCCAGTGTCGCCTTTCATGAAGTCGTCGATCACAAGGGCGACCTCGATGATGAGGCGGTCACCGTCGACCGCCTGATCGGGTTCTTCGAATGGCTACGCGGGAACCGCTGGACGGCGATCTCGCTCGACGACATCGAGGCGGCGCGCCGGGGAGAAAAAACGCTACCGGAGCGCTCGATCCTCATCACCTTCGACGATGGCTATCGCAGCCTTTACACGCGGGTGTTTCCGCTAGTCCTGGCGTATCGCATTCCAATCGTCGCCGCCCTCGTGGGAAGTTGGATGGATGCACCTCAGGGCAGCATGGTGAACTACGGCCAGAAGCAGGTGCCACGGGAGCATTTTCTGTCGTGGGACGAGGCGTGCGAGATGGCGCAATCGGGTTTGGTCGAGGTTGCGTCACACAGTTACGATTTGCACCACGGCGTGCTCGGAAACCCCCAGGGCAACGAGCTGCCGGCGGGAAACACGCGTGTCTATACGCCTGGAAGCGGCTATGAAACCGAGGCCCAGTTTCGCAGCCGCATCGGAAACGATCTCACGCGCTCGCGCGAACTCCTGGCGAACCGTCTCGGCCGTCCCCCACGTGCGATTGCCTGGCCTTACGGGCGCTACAACGGAATTGGACTGGAGGAGGCGCGCAAGGCGGGGTTTGAATTTTCGCTCAGCCTCCTGCCCGAGCCGGCCAGTATTAAAGAGCCCATGGCGATCGCGCGGTATCTACCGACCAACGATCCGAGCCTCGCCACGATGGTCGACAATATTCAATTCAATGATCCGATGCCAAATGCGCGCCGGCTCGTGGCAATGAATACCGCGGCATTCTGGACTGGCAGCGAAGCCGGGATGGACGAGCGACTTGGGCCAGCCATTGAACGTCTGCGAATCCTTGGCGCCCACGCCGTCGTGCTCGATGCCGCGATCATCGGCGCGGATGGCCGCATCGAGGCGACCTGGTTTCCCAATCGCCAACTGCCGATGCGCGCGGACATCCTGTCCCGGCTCTCGTGGCAGGTCCAATCGCGCGCCGGAATGATCACCTTGATGCGGCTGCCGAGTAGTGCGGCGCTCGCCACTCTCGGGAGTGCCTCGAAAGTGCGGGAGCTTTTCGACGATCTCGGCGCCCAGGTCACCACCGGCGGTTTGTTCATCGATGACGCACCGGAACTCGCCCTCGTGGCGGGCGCACATTCCGGAGCACCGTGGGAAGTGCGCGCGGCCCGCAATGCCATCCGACCGGAGAACCTGTCGGCTTCGGCGGCGCTCGCCTTATCCACCTTCAAGGTTGTGGAATTCTACCGGCCTTGGTTGCGCCTCGGCTTGGTTGGGCCCGATGCGCCTTCCACCGATCCGAGCGCCCTCGCTGATGTCACGCTGGTCTCGGTCGCGCCGAACGTGCGTGCGGTAAGCGCACTGAGCGACCGCCTACACCAGCTCGGCTGGCTCGCGCCGAAAGTGACCCGGCGCGTCGGACTTTGGTTCGTCGGTCCGGAGCCCCCGCGAGAGCGCGACCTGATCAGCGCGACCCGCCTTTACCAGCGCCGAGGCGGCACCGCCATTGGCTGGGCCGTGGACGATCCGGCACGCAACCGGCCGAACGCCAAAGCCGTTCAGCCAACCGTCTCGTCGGCCACCTTCCCGGTGCAATTCTAGCAATGGACTGGATCCCGATCGCCCGGTTCATCAAGGCTTTCACGTTCGGTTATCCGTTCGTGATGGCATGGTATTGGATAGCCGGCGGCGTGCTCTATCACTGGCTCCGCGGACGGCACGAGCCGCGCCCAGAAAATCCCCCCACCCTGCCCGAATATCCGCCGGTTTCCATTCTCCTCCCCTGTCACAACGAAGAAGCGCAGGCGGAGGAAACGCTCGGCGTGCTCGCGGCGATCGAATATCCGGACTTCGAGATTATCGCGATCAACGACGGCTCGTCCGATCGCACCGCGGAGATCCTCGACTCCCTCGTCCCGCGTATCCCGCAGCTCCGCGTGGTCCATCTCGCGCAGAACCAGGGCAAATCCACCGCGTTGAATGTCGGCGCGTTGCTGGCACGGAGTGAGATCCTCGTCGGCACCGATGGCGACGCGATGCTCGAGCCGCATTCGCTGACCTGGTTTGTGCGGCGTTTGCAAAGCGACTCCGCCCTCGGCGGCGCGACCGGCAATCCGCGCATTCGCAATCGATCGAGCATGCTCGGCCGGCTGCAGGTGGGCGAATTTTCCTCCATCATCGGCCTCATCAAACGCGCGCAAACAGTGTATGGCCGCATCTTCACGGTGAGCGGCGTGATGTGCGCCTTCCGCAAACGGGCGTTGCAGGATATTGGCTGGTGGTCTCGCGAAGCGATCACCGACGACGTGGAAGTGAGCTGGCGCATGCAACTCGCCGGCTGGCATCTTGTCTATGAGCCGAAGGCAATCTGCTGGATCCTGATGCCGGAAACGTTGAAGGGTCTGTGGCGCCAGCGGGTGCGATGGTCGATCGGCGGCACCCAGGCGACGATCGCGGCGACGCGACAGGTTTTCTTCGGCGGCAGCTGGCAGCACCTCGCCATCTGGCTGAACTACGTCGCCAGCATCCTCTGGGCGTATTGCATTCTCATCGGGATGGCGCTCTGGCTCGTGCACGTCGCGATCACTCCGTTGCACCCGGAAGTGCCGATCTCGAACCCGATCCCGGGATTTTGGGGCGCGCTTCTTTCGGTGACGTATCTTCTCCAGGCGGTCGTGAGCGTCGCCCTCGATCGGCGCTTCGAGCAGGGCGTCCATCGCGCAATTTTTTGGGTCGTCTGGTATCCGCTTGTCTTTTGGATGCTGCAAGCGCTGACCGCCGCCGTGGCCCTGCCCAAAGCTCTCCTGCGGCGGCGGGGAACAAGTGGCACCTGGATTAGTCCCGACCGCGGCCTCCGATGAAACAGACGCTCGATCATCCATGGCCGCCGTTGATCCGCAGCGCCCAAGTGCCGTGGTTCATCCGCGCCCGGGATTGGTCCCTTACCCTGCTCGCCTGGCTGGCTCTGGCTTTTTCCCTGCGGCTCGGGTTTCTGTTTCTCTGGGATTACTTCTCCTATCCTGTTTTCGAGCTGACACGGATGAAGTCGCCCGACTGGGCGGGGGCCTGGCAGCGATTTTCTCCTTTTCTCTATATGATCCTCGCGGTGGTGACCTGGATCGTCGCGTGGGGAGTAGGCCGCCGTGCCCAGCTCCGCCAGACTTTTGACCGGCGGGTGACGCCGCCGTTGTCACTCGAAGAACACGCCACCAGTCTCGGCCTCGACCCGCGCGAAATCGAGCGCTGGCGAAAATGGCGGGTTGTCACGGTGCATTTTAACGGACATAAGGTCGCCACGGCGCAGCCGCGCGGCAGCGACACAGACAACTCCTGCAATGCCTGAATTCATCTTCGACCTTCCTTTGCTGATCACCGGGCCGGCCATTGTCATCTTGCTCTGTTTGTACGGAGTCTTTGGTCTGCTGATCGTTCGTCGTTGCGTTTTGCCTCGCCTGCGAACTGACGTGCACGATTCGGAATTCAGCGGCGCCATGTTGCAGGCCGTAATGGTGTTCTACGGATTAGCCGTGGCCCTGATCGCGGTGAGCGTTTGGCAGAGCTATTCCGATGGAGGGAAGATCACTTCGCAGGAAGCTACCGCGCTGGCCGTGCTTTACCGGGACGTCAGCAGCTACCCCGAAACGATTCGGCCAAAACTCCAGAAAGGACTAAGCGATTACGTGGATCAAATCATCCACCACGCCTGGCCTTTGCAGCGACGCGGCCAAACTCCGACCGAGGGAGTCGAATTGATGAACCGTTTTCAGGACACCCTCGACGACTTTGAGCCGGCCACCGAAGGCCAAAAAATTCTGCACGCGGAAACTTTGCGTGCTTACAACCAGGTCATCCAGGCCCGCCGGCTTCGCCTCGATTCGGTGAACACCGGCCTGCCCGGGATTTTGTGGTTCATCATTGTTGCGGGCGCTTTGATTAGCCTGACCTCATCGTTCTTCTTCAAGGTGGAAGATGCGCGCTTACAGGGAATTCAGGTCGTGCTCCTGGCCGCGTTTATGGGGCTGCTCATTTTCATGATCCTGGCCCTCGATCGTCCTTTCCGAGGCGATCTGGGATTGCGGCCCGGCGCGTATC
>JBAPMH010000119.1:0-1864 GCA_049278515.1 Chthoniobacterales bacterium | reverse complement strand
GTCGGGACACAAAGGTCCCACCCACATTGAGATCACAATCTTTCGTTGCAATCGGAGCGAGACGGAATACGCATTGCGCGCGATGAAATCCGAGAAGACCAGGGTGGGGGTGATGGGCGCGTCCGGTTACACGGGCGAAGAGCTGGTCCGGCTCCTTTTGCGACATCCTCAGGCCGAATTGACCGCCGTAACGTCGCGTCAATTCGCGGGCAAAAGTATCGCCGAGGTTTTCCCGCGCACCGCTTTGCATTCCGCGGCCCACCGGGTCCGGTTCAGTGATCCGTCTCCCGAAAAGCTCGCCGCCGCCGCTGAGGTTATTTTCCTCGCTCTGCCCCACGGCGTGGCGGTCGAGTTCGCCGCTCCGCTCCTGCGCCTTGGTTCGCGGGTCATCGATCTCAGCGCCGATTTCCGGATCAGGAACCCCGAGGTATATCGTGAGTTCTACGGCCACGAACATGGCGCACCCGATCTGCTCAACGGCGCGGTGTATGGATTGCCGGAAATTTATTCGGACAAGATTCGCGGGGCGACCCTGGTGGCCTGCCCGGGTTGTTACCCGACGAGTATTCTTTTGCCGCTGATCCCGCTCCTTCGCGAAAAATTGGTCGAGCCGGGCAGCATCATCGCTTCGAGCCTGAGCGGTGTGAGCGGCGCGGGCCGAAAGGCCGAGCTCGATTATCTTTTTGTGGAATGCAACGAAAGCGTCCGGCCCTATGGCGTGCCGAAACATCGGCATCTCGCGGAGATCGAACAGGAACTATCCCTCGCGGCCGGATCTTCGATCACGATCCAATTCACTCCCCATCTGGTGCCGGTGAACCGCGGCATCCTCACGACGCTTTACGTCAAGCAGACGGATTCGGAACGGATCGATGCTGCGTTTGAGGACGCGTATGCCGGCGCACCTTTTGTTAGACTGCTTGGCGACAAAACATTGCCCGACACGAAAAACGTCGTCGGTTCCAACGTCATTGAAATCGCCTGGCGTCACGACCCGCGCACTGGCCGTCTCGTGGTCATGAGTGCCGAGGATAATTTGCTGAAAGGCGCCAGCGGCCAGGCAATCCAATGTTTCAATCTGATGTGCGGCCTGGAGGAGACCTTGGGATTGATTTGAAAAGATCGTTTCGAATAATTGACGGCTCGATCTGCGCCCCGCGCGGCTTTAAGGCGGCTGCGGTCTTTTGTGACATCAAACGCCTGGGCACCGGCAAAGGTTCGGAAAAAGGCCGGAAGCGCGATCTCGCGTTGATCGTTTCCGACGTTCCTGCGGCAGTGGCCGGAATGTTTACCGGTAATCAGGTGTGTGCCGCACCGGTGAAAGTCAGCGCCAAACACGCGGCGGGGAAGCGCGCGCGGGCCATCGCGGTGAATTCCGGAAACGCGAATGCCTGCACCGGTGCTCGCGGATTAGCCGATGCGCAGTTGATGGCGAAAATCACAGCGGAGAGCGTCGGTGTGTCCGTTCGCGAAGTCCTGGTTGGTTCCACGGGCCGCATTGGTGTGACGATGCCGATGGCGAACATAAGGCGAGGAATCGTCGAAGCCGCGGAGCGACTGAGCCACAGCCGCGCCGCGGCTCGCGACGCCGCGGAAGCGATTATGACTTCCGATACGCGAAGGAAGGAGATCGCGGTTGAATTCGAGCTCGATGACGTTCCGATTCGGATCGGTGGGATTTGCAAGGGCGCGGGGATGATTCAACCGGGAATGACGCCCCACGCGACGATGCTTGCCTTTATTACGACCGACGCGGCGGTGGAGAGCGGCCATCTGAAAATCGCGCTCGAGCGCGCCGTCGCGCAAAGCTTTAACCGCATCACCGTGGACGGCGACATGAGCACCAACGATATGGTGCTAATCC
>JBAPMH010000118.1:0-10182 GCA_049278515.1 Chthoniobacterales bacterium | reverse complement strand
GCCGGGGACGAGGTGGCAGCCGGCGTTGGGGTCGCGCTTCCCCCGGGCGTGGCCGGACTTGCGGCCGTCTGAGCAGCGGGGCTGGTCGCCGGAGCTGCGATTGGATTCGCCGGCGCTGGTTTCTTTTCGGCCAGCTCCGCCATCGTCAGTTGCATCGCATGCTCGACTGGGACCCGGGCGATGCCTTTTGTCTTATCGACCCAGGCATAGGTCGTCAGGGCCGACATGTTTTCCTTCTGCGCGGCTTCCAACTTCTTCAATCGCGCCTCGGCGCGGTTCATTTCGTAATTATCCCCCCGAGGCGAAGCGCGAACGATCACCAGCGCCAGCAACCCGAAAAGGGCGAAGAGAAGCACCACCCCGATCCAGGTCGAGAACATGGAACGAGGCTGATGATTTTGGATGGATTCTTCCTGGGTCACGGTCAGTTCACGGTATGGAGCGATTCCAGCAGGCGAGGATCGCGGTTCGGGAAAAGAGAAGTCCTGCGGGCAATGCGCAGATAGAAAAAGGCAAGCGTCGCGCCCATTCCCACCAGCGGCATGAAATCCCAGATGCTGACAAGGATGCCCGATCCGTGCAGCGCCGGCAAAATGACGATATAGAGATCGACGAGTTGCATGAAGATGATCCAGCCGGCGATGAGGCAAAGCATGAGCGGCTTTTTCTTCGGGGCGCGCACCAGCAGGATGGCGAAAGGGATGAAGAACCGCCCAATGACAAGAAAGAGACTGAGCGCATTCCACGACTCCGTATTTCGCCGGATAAAATATTCCGTCTCTTCGGGCATGTTGGCGTACCAGATCAGCATGTACTGGCTGAAGCCGATGTAGGCCCAGAACACGGTAAACGAGAGCATCCACTTACCCATGATGTGGAAATGCTCCTTCGTGACGGTTTCCTTCAAATAACCGGCCTTTTGGAGACCTGCCATCACCAGCACCAGGAGCGACATCGAGCTTCCCGCCGCTCCGGCAAAAATGTAAACGCCCCACATCGTGGAGAACCAGTGATAGTCGATCCCGAGGAGCCAGTCGTAGGCGCCGAAAGTAAGCGACACCCCAAACAGAGGCAGAGCAACGAAAGCCAGCCGGCGCATCATCAAAGTAAACCCGGGGTTGCCATTGCGGTCCTGCCCGATCGAGAAACGCCGGAAGAGCAGCGTCGCGCTAATGAAAAAGAAGAAATAGAAAATCGAGCGGACGACGAAGAAATGCCAGTTCAGGTAGGCGCGTTTGCTGTCCAGAATCGGATCGTGCCCGGGCGCAATGTTCATCCATTCGTAGAGATGATGCCGGAAAATCACGATCGGCACAAAGAAGAGCACCATCAACGGCATGAGCATCGCCAGGTTTTCCAACTGCCGCCGGACGACGACCGACCAGTCGGCATCGGTCACATGATGGACGATGATCCAAAAGAAACAGCCGGCGATCAGGGTGAAGTAAAAGGCGAAGGCGAAAAGCCAGGAAAAACTGAATTGATGCCGGGCGACGAAAGCGCCCACGACACTGAGCCCGAGACCGATGATCCCCAGAATGGCGAGGAGAAACGACAACGGGCCGAATCGGTTTGTCTCGATGTATTCCCCTTCCGGAGTCGGGACGACGTCAGAACGTTCGCTCATTTTTTTGCCGCCTCCGCGGTAGGTTCGGGCTTCGTTTCAGGCGGCTTGTCGAGGTCGGCGCGATGGTCCGGAGGCACATCCGCTTCGGTCGCGTTCTGGCTGCGTTGCAACGCGCGAAGATAGGCAATGATGGCCCAGCGGTCGCGGACGGTGACGTTGGGTCCGTAGGCGAGCATGGTGTTCTTGCCGTTTGTGATCGTGTTGAAAATTTCGCCGTCCGCCATCTTGCGGATCCGCTCGTCCTGCAACGAAACGACGGTGGTGAGGCCATACTGCTTGGTGATTCCATTTCCGGCGGCTGCCGGTCCATGGCAAATGGCGCAGTTGATATTGAAGCGCTGTTTCCCCCGCTCCATCAGCTCGGCGTCCACCGTCACGGGAAAGCCGGTCCCCCAGTTGGTTCCCATCTTGCCCGTGTTGAAATAATCCGTGCCGCCGCTGAAGCCGAACTGGGGCTGCGCATTCGTCTCGGCCGGGAGAGGAGGAGCGCCTGGTGCCGGTTCGCTCCCGGCCTTCGGCATTTCATAGCCCAGCGGCACCGTGCCGGGAACCGGCGGCCGCGCCCCGCGCCCATCCGCGAAAAATCCGAGAGGCGCCTGGGCCCGGACCTTCGGCTGGCGCACCATGTCCGGGAACACTTCTATGGGCGACCCCGTGCTCGTCTGGCCGCGGAAACCGAACACCGCGACAATCGCGATGCCGATCAAGAGGAAGATGAGGAAGAATCCGCGGAGCATAAGTTTAGTCTTCGTGGATGATCGTGACGTGCTGTCCTCCGCTTTGCTCCAAAAGCTCACGGGCCTCGAGCTCGGTAAATCGCGGATCGCGGGCTTCGATGATCAGGAAAAATCCGTCGTTGGTCGCGCGGGAAAACCGTTGCCAGTTAAAAACCGGATGATACCAGCGCGGGAGCCCGTTCATGATGAGCATCGCGAAAAAGGCGGTGAAAGCGGAGAAGAGGACCGTGAGCTCGAACATGATGGGAAAAAATGCCGGGACCGTCGCCCAATTGGTCGGCTTTCCATGAACCACCAGCGGATAGATGAGCGAGGAAGGCCCAAACTCCAGGACCACCGCCGTGAGCAACCCGGTAATTCCGCCCGCCAGGACCGCGGCGCTCAGCCACGATTTGCCCAGGCCCATCGCGTCGTCCATGCCGTGGATCGGAAAGGGAGAATGAACATCCCAGCGTTTGAATCCGGCGTCGCGCACGCGCTTGGCCGCTTCATACAGGGCGGAAGCGCTCGGATATTCCGCGCCCATCCCGTAAACCTTGTTTCCGGACGGCGTTCTCATCAATTTCGCTCCTTTCCGCCGGCCGCCACGGGATGATGTCCTCCCGGCGAAGCATGATGCGGGTCGGCCTCAGGCAGCACAATCTTCACCTCCGACATCGCGATCATCGGCAGGTAGCGAATGAAAATAAGGAAGAGCGACAGGAAAATTCCGAACGTCCCGACAAACGTCCAGATATCGACCCAGGTCGGGTAAAACATTCCCCAGGACGAGGGCAGAAAATCGCGGTGCAATCCGCCGACGATGATGATGAAACGCTCGAACCACATCCCGGCGTTCACGCACATGCAGACGAAATAAACGATATAGATGTTGGCTCGGAAGCGCTTGAACCAGAACAGCTGCGGGGAAAGGGCGTTGCAAAAGAGCATGCCGACCCACCAGTACCACCAATAGGGCCCGAAGATGCGGTTAAAGAACGCGAACTTTTCGTATTGATTGCCGCTATACCAGGCGACGAAAAATTCCATGCCGTAGGCGTAGGTCACGATCGAGCCGGTCAACAAAATGATCTTCGCCATCTTGTCGATGTGTTGCGGCGTGATGATGTCGTGGAGTTTGTAAATCGCGCGGGCCGGAATCATCAGCGTCAGCACCATGGCGAATCCGCCGAAAATCGCGCCCGCCACGAAATAGGGCGGGAAAATTGTCGTGTGCCAGGTTGGAATAATTGAGGTGGCGAAGTCGAAGGAAACGACGCTGTGCACCGAAAGCACGAGCGGCGTCGAAAGGCCGGCCAAAAGCAGGTAGGCCATTTCATAATGACGCCAGTTCCGGTTCGATCCTCGCCAGCCGAAAGCGAAGATCCCGTAAAGCAACTTCTTCATCTTGGTCGTCGCGCGGTCGCGCAAAGTCGCCAGATCCGGGATTAAACCGGTATACCAAAACAACACGGAGACCGAGAAGTAGGTCGAGACGGCAAAAACGTCCCAGAGGAGCGGGCTCCGGAAGTTCGGCCAGATCCCGTAGTTATTCGGCAGCGGAGCGAGAAACCAGGCCATCCAGACACGCCCGACGTGGACGCCAGGGAAAATCGCCGCGCAAATAACGGCGAAGAGCGTCATCGCCTCGGCGGAGCGATTGATCGACGTGCGCCACTTTTGCCGGAGCAAGAACAGAATGGCCGAAATGAGAGTGCCGGCGTGTCCGATACCGATCCAGAAAACGAAATTGGTGATGTCCCAGGCCCAGCCCACCGGATGATTCAGTCCCCAGGTGCCGACCCCGGTCGAAATCTGATACCCAAGACAGAACAACCCGAACATCGCGACCATGGAAGTGATCGCGAAAGAGACCCACCACCAGCGTGGGGCCGGACCTTCAACCGCGCCGGCAATCCGCTCCGTAATCCAGCTGAAGTTCCGCTTGTTCAAAACCAACGGAACGCGCTGCAACGGCTTTTCGACCGAAGCCGAAGCTTCGCCTTCGATTACGTCTGGAGCTGTGATTGCGCCGTCCATCTTAAAAATTTTCGATTTTCGATTTTCGATTTTCGATTGAACAGAAGAAGAACGCGGAAGCGTGCAACAATCGAAAATCGACAATCGAAATTCGAAAATTCTTCCTCACGGTTTCTCCTCCTGATGGGACGCGGCCTTTTCGTGCTTGCCGTTCTCGTGGCTCTCGTGGCCCAGGCTTGCCACCGCGATGAGATGCGCGTCGGGCATTTTCGGATTGGGGTTCCGGATCCGGGCCAGGTAACTCGTCCGCGCCTTCACATTCAAATATTCGAGGAGGCGATAGTTTCGGTCCTGCATTTTCATTTTCGAAACCCGGCTTTCCGGATCCTTGATGTCGCCGAAAACGATCGCCTCTGTCGGGCAGGCCTGGGCGCAGGCGCTCGTGAAGGAGTCGCGCGGAATAAGAACTTTGTCCGAAGCACCCGCCCGAACGTGCGCCGCGATTTTCGCTTCCTCGATTCGTTGCACGCAGTAGGTGCACTTCTCCATGACGCCACGCATCCGGACGGTGACATTCGGATTCTTTTGCAGCTTGGTTGCATCCGGAGCACCCTTCTCGGTCAGCGGTCCCAGATATTCCTGGTAAATCGAGAGGGGGCCGACTTTCTTTTTTCCGACCGGCCGCTGGTTGTAATCGAAGAAATTAAACCGGCGGACCTTGAAGGGGCAGTTGTTCGCGCAATACCGCGTGCCGATACACCGATTGTAGGCCATGACGTTCAAACCGTCTTCGCTGTGGACGGTCGCGTTGACCGGACAAACCGTCTCGCACGGCGCATTTTCGCAGTGCTGACACATCATCGGCTGGTGCACAATCTCCGGGTCCTGCGGATACTCGCCCTTGTCCTGATTATACGGCTTCTCGCTCGCGTAATAACGATCGAGCCGCAGCCAATGCATGGCCCGTCCGTGGCTCACCTGAAGTTTGCCGACGACCGGAATATTGTTTTCGCTCTGGCAGGCGACAATGCAGGCGCTGCAGCCGGTGCAGACATTGAGGTCTACCGCCATGCCCCATTGTTGCTCGGAGGTCAGCGGAGGATGGCTGTACAGCGAAGGCAGTTTCGGCGGCAGTTCTTCGTCGCCCGCGATCTTCTTCACGAATTCATTGTCTTCGCGGTAATGCTCGATCGCTGCCTCGCGGACGAGCCCGCGGCCTTCGATGCTCCAATGATCCTGGGTGATGGAGAGCGCATACGATCCAAGGGTATGCATCCGCGGGGCCTTGGGCGTGTTGTCCGGCGTCACGGATGCACCCGGGCTTGAAGCTGGCTTCGCCTTTGGCGTGGCCGCGGTCGTTACGCTGATGGCCTCAATCGTCTTGCCGTCCACCGCCAGGTAATGAGGATTCGAACTGGTCCGCAGGAGATAAGCATTGAAGCCGGCTTCTTCACCGACTGGACCGGTTTTCTTCCGGCCGTAGCCGAGCGCAATCGTGATCGAATTGTCGGCGTGCCCCGGCGAAACGAGGGCCGCGATGACCAGTTCGCGCCGAATCGGCTTTTGATTCACGTCCTTGGTCATTTCCGTGACGGCAATGTTGATGAGATCGCCGTTGGTAACGCCAAGATGTTCCGCGAGAACCGGGCTCATCAACGCGGCATTGTCCCAGGTCAGTTTCGTGATGGGATCGGGCAATTCCTGGAGCCAGCCATTATTAATGTAACGGCCGTCATCCATGGAATAACTTCGGGTGAGAACAATCTCCGGAGCGTCCAGGGTTGGGTTGCCCGCCGTGGCCCACAGAGTGTGAGCGACTCCGCCCGCGTTATTCGAATTGAACGTGGGCGGCTTGTCCTTGAGAACAATATGCGACGCAAAACCGTCCCGCAGTAATTGCGACCAGACCGTCGGGAAATCGCCCGGAGGCGCAGTCGCGCGAAATGTTTCCTGGACGAGTTCGGGGCCCTCGACCTTGGGGCCGCCGAGGAGCGCGTTCATCAGCTCGATCTCGGACATTCCGCCGTAGAGCGGAAGAATCATCGGTTGGATCGCGAGATAGGCGCCCTCCGAAGTGAGCGCATCTCCCCAGGCCTCGAGATAATGCGCGGCGGGGACATGCCAGTGGCTCAGCTCTGAAGTCGCATCCTCATAAAATCCAAGGCGAACGACGTCCGGCACCTTCTTCTGGAGATCGGGCCAATCGACCGGCGCTTTCAATTCCCGGTCAATCGTTATCCCCCGGGGCGCGTTGTAAACCGGGTCGCCTCCAAAAATGAAAAGCTGTTTGATGCGGCCCCCGTTTATTTCGCCCGCGAGCTGCAGAATGCTGTTCGTCTTCGCGGCCCGCACAAATTCGCGGACGATCAGGGTGGTCCCCACATTCTTGAGCGCGGAGTTAATGGCATACGCCATCAATTGCACCACCACGGGCTGGTGCGGTCCGGCCAGAACCAGGCTTGCGCCGGCCTTCGCCATGAGATCATTCGCGCATTCCGAGAGCCATTGCTCGTCGAACTTCATCGCGTTCGTGGGCTCCGTTAAGGTCGCAATTGTCGAAGCGAGACCCGCATCCTTGGTGGCGAGCGCAATTTTTCCAGCCAGGGCGCGCGTGAAAGCCGGGATTTGGCTCGCCGGACAACGCATCCGGTGATCGGCCATCGCGCCGGTGAGGGTGAATCGATTCTCCACCACGTAGAGCCGGTTCATCGTGTCCTTGGCCGTGCCCATGCGGCGGCGGGACGAAAATGCGCGAATGGCCGCCAGATTGCCTTCGCCGCAATCGAGGAAATCGCTATCGAGGGCCAGCACGACATCGGCCCGTTCGAAGCGCGGGACGAGCCTCACGTTTTCCCCGAAGCTGAGCTGGGTCGCGAAACTTTGCGCCTCAGTCAAAACGGGATCGTAAACACACCACCGCATTTTCGGGAAAGCCTTGAGCAGCTCGGCCCGCAAACGCTCGCGGGTGGGCGAATGCACTTCCTCGACGAGAAAGGCGAGACCCGCTCCGCCATCAGCGGCGATCTTGGTTCGAAGCTGGGCCAGGTACTTCTCGAACTCAGCTCGATCGCGCGTATCAAAAGTCTCGGTCTTCTGGCCCTTCTCGGTCTTCTCCCCTTTCTGGACGAAACGCTTTGAGCGGGCCGGATCGTAGAGGTCGAGAATGGAAGCCTGGGCGAACGCGTCGGTGGCGCCGCCGCTGGCGGGATGGAGAGGGTTACCGTCGATCTTGGTCGGACGGCCGTCGTGGGTCGTGACTACGAGCGGGATTCCACCGGTGCGCCGAGGCATTGCCGTTGCATAAAAGAGCGCCTTGCCCGGGATGGCCCACTCGACGCTTTTCGTGAACGGAACCAGATGCGCTTCGGGCCGGCGACAACTCGTCATCCCAAAACCGGCCAGCGCCATGGAAGCGCCCATCAATTTCAAGAAACCGCGGCGCGACCATTCATCGCCCTCGAGCTGGGCGGCTCCGGCAGGAAATTCGCGCTCGAGCCAGCCGCGAAATTCCGGCGTGTCGCTCAGTTCGCCAAGGCTGCGCCAATAACGCTTCCCGGTCAGCTTCTCAGGTGGATGCTCGAAAACGCGTTTCATCGGTGGCACCCCTGGCAATTGAGCGGAGGCTGAATGTTCCAACGCTCTTTCAAAGTCTGGCCAATCTCCTGCTGGCTCAGCTTCTCCTTCTTCGACCAATCTTCTTTTGCATCTTTTGGCTGGCCGTACTTGGCCACAAAGTCCGCCGGTTTCTCCGCCTCCGGCTTCCAATCGAGGTTCGTGATTTGCGTTTCCGGGCGCAGAAAGTTCTCCGGGTGGCGATGGCATTCGAGGCACCACGCCATGCTATGGGGCTTCGCGTGATAAACCACCGGCATGTGATTGACCTCCCCATGGCAGCTGGCGCAGCTGATTCCGCGATTCACGTGGGCCGCGTGATTGTAATAAACGTAATCCGGCGTCCGATGAAGCTGGACCCATTCGACGGGCTGCCCGGTTTTCCAGCTCGTCCGGATCGGCTCCAGCTTCGGATTGTCCTTTTGGACCTGGGTGTGACAGGCCATGCAGGTTTGGGTGTTCGGCAAATTCGAATGGGCCGCTACATCCACGAAGCTGTGGCAATAACGGCAATCCATCCCCAGCTGCGAGACGTGAATGTCGTGCGGAAACGGAACCGGCTGGACCGGTTGATACCCGACCCGCGTATATTTCGGCGTAATATAGTACCAGGTCCCCGCCGTCAGGCCGCAAACGATGACCGCGCCACAAATGGCGATCTTGAGCGGCAGCCAATTAGACCATCGTGGAAAAAAATTCGCCATAGCGCTTAGCGAACTGTGCTTCCGTGGAGGTGCAGCCGCCAAGATAAAAACGAACCAGACTGGTGGTTAGGATGTGCGGTGCTCAGAGGTCGGTAAGTTTAAGGTTAAATCGCGGTGAACCGGAAGGAAGGCGCCAAGTCTATAAATCGACATCTCATTGGCAAAAAGAAATTTGTTTCTCCGTTCGTTTTCCCTCGAAAAAACGACCCGACAATTCTTTTCATACGGAAAAGTTCCCAATAAGCAAAACCGATAAATGAAAAACTATTCACAGGATTTACGGTCTTTTGCCGTCAGCCCAAACCGCGCTCGACCTTCTCCCCGGGAGCCGCAAGGATGAACCGCATGAACCGTTCAGAAATTTTCCTTTGCCTCACGCTTTGCCTGGTCCTCGCCAGGCCAGGGCGGGCGGAGCCCGGCGAAACTGTTTTCCTCAACGGTAACATCTACACGATGAACGAACGGCAGCCGCGGGCCGAAGCGATCGTGGTAAAGGGTGATCGCATCGTCTTCGTCGGCTCAAACGCCGAGGTGAAGAAATACGAGGGCGCGCCCGGCAGCCGCCGGATCGATCTCGCCGGAAAAACGGTGGTGCCTGGCCTGACCGACTCGCATTGTCACATCTTCGGAATCGGCGAGCGCGAGCTGACTCTGAATCTGGAAGGAACCGACACGCTGGATGCTTTTCTCGCAAAAGTGAAGGAGCGCGCCGCAAAAACGGAACCTGGAAAATGGATCACCGGCCGTGGCTGGATCGAAACATTTTGGAAACCGCCGCAGTTCCCCACCCGCGCAGATCTCGATAAAATCGCGCCAAACAATCCGGTCTGCCTGGAACGCGCGGACGGCCACGCCGCGATCGCAAACAGCGCGGCGCTCAAGCTGGCGCAAATCGACAAGGAAACTCCGAATCCGTTCGGAGGCGAAATCCTGCGGGACAAATCAACCGGCGAAGCGACGGGCATGCTGCTCGATCACGCCCAGGATCTCGTGGAAAAGAACATTCCAAAACCGACGGAAGCGGAGCGACGGGAAGCGTTCGTGGTCGGGGTAAAGCGCGAGCTGTCGTTAGGCTGGTGCCAGATTCAGAATGCCGGCAGCAATCTCGACGATCTTCCGCCGATGCGGCAAGCGTTCGAGGCCGGCCACTGCAAACTGCGCGTTTACAACGCGGTCTACGCGCCCGGTCCGGCCGGGGCGGCGTTATTGAAAGACGGCCCGGTCCTTAACCAGTTCGATCACCGCTTCACCCAGCGGACGATCAAGGTCGTTTTTGACGGTGCTCTCGGTTCGCGCGGCGCCGCGCTGCTCGAGCCCTACGCGGATGCCCCGGAGACTTCCGGTTACCTCACCCAGAAGGAATCCGAGTTGCAGCCAATTTTCGAAGAAGCGCTCCGCCAGGGCGTCCAGGTCGAGACCCACGCCATCGGTGGTAGGGCTAATCGCGTTATCCTGAACTTGTATGAGGACGCCATGAAGTCGGTCCCGCCGAACCAGCGCAAAATCCGCGAGCCGCGGTGGCGCGTCGAGCACGCTCAGATTC
>JBAPMH010000117.1:0-3084 GCA_049278515.1 Chthoniobacterales bacterium | reverse complement strand
ACCAGGCCCGTCGCGGGATCGGCTTCCAGTCTGCCCTTGAACCTGGTGTCGGTGGAAACATTGATGCTCGTCGTGTTCGCCGGTGCCGAATCCGGCGTCACCCTCGTGTTCGTGCTGAGCCGGATAGAGGCATTCGGATAATTGCCGAGCGTCGGCGGCTGGGAAGGTGTTGGAGTCGAAGTCGGACTCGTGGTTGGCGTGGCCGTGGCGGTTGGTGTCGCAGTCGGCGTAGCCGTTGCGCTAGGTGTTGGCGTTACCGTCGGTGTCGGAGTTGGTAATTCGCCGATCTCGTCGGCCCCGATGTCCGGCGGTGTATTACGCGGCTCGCCGTCGATGTCGTTGGTGACACCTACTCCGAAGCCCATGTGGATCACCGGGCTCGTCACGCTCAGGTGCAGATCGGCCGGCGCAGCGTTCCTCACAAAGAGCGGAGCATCCGCCTTCGAGTTCGCGTCCTGGAAGGTGGCAGTCCGCCAGTCTGCCAGCGTCACCCGGGGGCTGCCGCTGATGAAGCCGATCCTCGGCGCGAAGTAATCGTTGTAGTTGATCGCGGAGAAAACCGTGCGCGGGGCGTTGCAAATAACGCTATAGAGGGTGCCCATCGGCTGGATGTTGGCCAGGATATTGTCCCGCAGGTCGATCGCGTTAGGCGTGTTCATACCGGAAGTAACATTGAGGGCGGCCGTCTGCCCGCCGGTAGCGTTCACGCCCTGGTTCGTGTTCAGCAGAATTGAGTTGTGGTAGATTTTGTAGCCCCCGCCTGAGGTAGCGACGATACCGTATCCATTGTCCACCAAACCCTGCCCATTCCAGCCTTGCGAAGCCACGTCGGAGATAAAGTTGTTGGAGATGGTCACATTGGACGCCGTTGAGGTCGCGCCCAGCCAGATCCCGTTGCTGCCCCATCCGGCGGGGTCGTTGTGCTTGATGTCGCTAATCTTGTTCCCCCGGATTGTGCCGCCGTTCACGACAAAGCCCACCTGAATGCCAGTCATGGTGGCACTGGTCGTCCCAATCGAACTAATTCCGGCGATCGTATTGTTTGCGATGGTGAAGTTTTGGACGCTCCCAATAAACATCCCCCGCAAGGTGTTCTTGTCCGCCGCCACCGTGGAACCGAAGGTGTTGCCCGCGACCAACCAGTTCTGGTCTAATGCGGCCACGTTTCCGGAGATGAACGTGGAGTTCTGGACCCGGAAAATCGCGTTGTTCTGGATGGTGTTATTCGAGTTGGGCGCTTCGGCGGCCGCACCCAAGGTCGTGCCACTCCCGGCCAGGATACCCCAGGTTATGATCGTCCCGGTGCCGCCAGAGATATTGCAATTCTTGATCGTGTTGTTGTTCGCGCCGTTTGGCGCGGCGGTGCTGGCAAGCCAGAAAACCGTGCCGCCGGGATTGGTGCTGGTGAGCGTCAGGCTCCGATCTGTCCCGCCAGACAGCGACCCGTCAAAGGTGACGTTGTCCGCGCCGTTCAATTTGATCAGACTCGTCGTCGCTCCCGTTCCGCTGATGGTCCGGGCCGCGCCGCTTGGTTTCACCAGAACGGAGAAGCCACCCGCTACCTCATTCAGGGACATGCTGCCAGTCTCACCGCTGAGATCGGCCACGATGTTGATCGTGATGTTACCCGATGCGCCCAAGGTATTGATGGCTTCGAAGATGCCGCCGGGATTGGTCAGCGACGGGTAGTCTCCAGGTACGCTGAAGGTTCCGCTCAGCGGACCAGCGGTCGGAGCGGCAACTGTTGTGGGACGGATCGTAGTCCTAACGTTAGGAGGCGCGCCGAGGGCCGTCGCCGACGCGAGAGAGACGATCAAGAAGCTTACTCGGAAAACTCCGCGAAGTTTGATGCAACCGAGCAGGCATTCAGAAAGGAGCTTCACAGGCAATCGGGTATAGCCAGCGCGATGGCGCCGCCAGAAAAATACGGACTACGCGAAACAATGTCGAGACCCATCGTCGTTGTGGGATTCGAGCCCCACCCAACCCAAGCCTCGCTTCCTCTTTACGGACCGCGATCGTAAATTTCGACCACCCCGATGCCGGTCCCGCCGTTCAAACCCGCCAGCAACGCCGTGTAGAACCCAGGCGGCAACGACGCCGCGATCGCCGATTCCAGATTGTTACTTGGCGCCAGTCCGGCCGCGGTGATCTCCGCTGCCTGGATCGCGTTATCCTGCCAGTCGTCGTTCGCCAGGATCAACGATCCATTCTCGTCTCGCAGCTCCAGCGTCGGATTGGCCAGCACCGCGCTCGCCGGGAAAAACGCCGGCGCAAGACTTGGCCCAATCCCACGCACGATCACTCGGTCCAGCGCCTTTCCGTTCCCAATTACGATTCCCGCGATCACGATGTTGTCTCCCGTGTCCACAAACGCTCGCGTGCTGATGTTCCCCAGTTTTCCGCTTGAGGGCGTCAGGTCGTAGACTTCCACCAGAGCCACGCCAGAGGTGTTGTTCTTGCCTCTCACTACCGCCGTGTAGGCTCCCGGCACCAACGTCGCGTCAATGGCCGACTCGAGGTCGTTGGTCGGGGCCAATCCTGTCGCCTGGATCACTATTGCCTGGGTGTCTCTCCAGTTGTCGTTGGTCACGGTGGTAAACCCGCTCGGGCCATGCAGCTCGAGCACCGGATCGGCCAGCGCATCGACGATTCCAAACTGGCTCAACGACGGCCCGATCGCTCGGACTACCACGTGCTTGGGCCCGCTGCCTGTGATGATGAACCCGCCAATTCCAGCCTTGTCTCCCACCTGCACCCGCATCCGGGTCGACAGGTTCAATGCCTGGGTTACTCCACTTGGCGTCGGAGTCGGTGTTGCCGTCGGTGCAGCTGTCGGTGTGGCGGTGGCTGTAGCCGTCGCCGTGGCCGTCGGTCCAGGTGTGCCGGTCGCCGTCGCAGTCGGTGTCGGTCCAGGCGTCCCCGTCGCTGTCGCCGTGGCTGTCGGGGTCGGAGTCGGGGTTGCTCCTCCTTGCGCTACGCCGAAGACCACTATCCCGATGCCTTGCGCGTTCAATCCTGCCAGCGTCCGCGCATCGGTCGAATCGAAGTTGAAGTCCACTCGCGCGCTCGCGTTCCGGTAAT
>JBAPMH010000116.1:0-7473 GCA_049278515.1 Chthoniobacterales bacterium | reverse complement strand
AGATAAGAAGCCACAAGCCGAGGGGGAGCTCGCCTAGGCCGAGGCTGAGGTTGTAAGGATAGAGATAGTTCGCGAGCGGCGGCCAGAGGTAAGTCGAGTAACCGATACCGGCGATTGCCAAGAGGATCCCGAGAACGCGGGGAAGGAAGGCCGATTTGGAAATGACATAGCCGGCCAGGATGCAGCAAAGCCCGAAGAAGCCGAGGTAGAGATTGGAGGCTTCGCCGTTCCATTTCAGCAAGATCAGCGCGAAGGATTGCAATTGCTCCGGGTTGAATCCGGCAAAATCTTTGCCGCCTTTCAAAACGATGAGGACAGGAAGCTCGAAGAGAATACTGGCCGCCTGAAGCGAGACTGCCATCAAGCCGGAGAACGCCAGGAGCAAATTAACGGTGCGGCCGACTGGCCGGAACAGGACATAGTTGACACCTGTGCGGGCCACATTGAAGGCGACGGCCATGACGCTTAGGGCCAAACTGAAGCGGAAGAGCGACTCGTTTCCGAGAATGTTCGCCGCGGTTGCTGCGGCGTCGTGAGAGACAACGAGCCGGCCGGGAATCCGCAACTGGCCCCAGATGTGAGCCTGGCCTTCCAAGGCGGCGAGGACAAAGGCGATTCTCGCCAGAGTGCGGGGCGACATTTCTCGATTCTTTTTCGTCATGGGTCGCCTATGTTACGCCGCCGCGGGAACCGGAGCCGGCGACCCGCTGGCTGGCTGATCTTTGGCGCCCCAGATCACCATCCAGAGGAACGCCAGTTCACCTATGCCAAGAATCATCGCGAGCTCTCCAAAGCCCTGCGCGGACGGCGGCAGGAAAAGGGCCACAGAGGAACTGATCACATAGCCGCAGCCCGCAACGATCGTGGCGATCCCAACAAAGCGCGGGATAAAACCGGAGCCAATGACTGCGATGCCGAAAGGGAAAAGCCAAAGGCCCCAGAAGATTTGGGCCAGGATGATTCCCTGGTTGTGTAAACGGAGGAAGAACAAGACGAATGCATCGAGCTGGGCCTTATCAAAAACGGCGGAGAGAAATACGGGGGCGCGGGCGAAAGTAATGGCGGCCAGATCATTCAACACGTTGAGATAGGATATGGGCACCGAAATGAGGAAGAGGATCAGCATGGCCATGGCCTGTTTGGGGCTGACCGCTTTAAACAGGCGGTAGAACGCGAGGATGGCGAAAATTGCCACTGTCGCGGAGAAGAGCTCAACGGCCATGCCGAGCCGGAGGAGAGCCTCGGAGTTCCGCAAATTGTTGGCAGTAGCCGCGGCGTCTCCTCGCACGATGAGCATATTGGGGACATACAGGAGCGCAAACGGAGCGGGCAGGCAGTTTAGGAAATACAAGAGAGCCGCGTTCCTGGATTGTCTCTTGAGTGGGTTCATTGGCGATCCTAAGCGTCTAAGGGCCGCCGGTGAGGCGCTTCGCCTTGGGAAGACTTCACGCACGCTTCCACCGGTCTCCGTTCCTCTTCACGTAATTCGCCAGAACATAGGGCCATGGAATAACAGCAAGATCCACGAGAGCTCCCAGCCCCATAATCCTTGTGAGTTCCACGGACCGGAAGGTGGACCACATCGGCAGGGCAACGGCTAACACCCAGATCGACTTGTAGAGAAATTGCAGGAGAAGCACGGGCACCATCTTGAGCGGATACCGGAGCCCTAATGCACTCAGGGTCGATAAGGCTGCCCAAAAACAGAAGGCAACGCCTTTCACCGGGTCCCAGGCGCCTGGGTGATTAAGAATCACGGGCCAGACCTGGAGTCCAAGCATCACGAAGTTAAGGAGGTATAGCAACCGCATGAGATAGAGGCGGAACAGTGATGTTTCTTCAGACATTGTTGGGATTGTTTTTTCGGTTGTTGGGCAGGGCTGCATTTTCGATCGTTTCTTCTTACTTCACTCGGCCCGGAGGGCTTCAATCGGGTTGATGCGAGCAGCCCGTCGTGCGGGCAGCCACGAAGCGATGAGGGCAATGCCGATCAGCAAGACGGTGGTGCCGGCGAGCACGGGCGGGCTGTTCAGCCGCATTCCAGGATTGTCAGCCGCGAGAAAACGAGCGACGCCGATTGCGCCGACGAGACCGATGCCCGCACCGATTGCGGCCAGCTTGACGCCGGTCGAAAGAACGAGCCGGGTGACATCCCGGATGCGGGCGCCGAGAGCGAAGCGAATGGCAAATTCGCCGGCGCGCTGGGCCATGGTTCGCGCGATCACGCCATACACGCCTAACGAGGCCAGGGCGAGACCCAGGACGGCGAAGGCGGTAAAGATGTCGCGCAGGATGGCGCTTTGAGTATTCGCGCGCTCGATGGTTAGATCAGCCGGCTGGAGCTGGCGCAGGGGAAGATCGCGATCCAGCTCGGACATGATCGCGCGGACGCTCGCGGTCAGCGTGGCTGGGGCGACACCGTTAGTGCGAATCGCGATCTCATTGTAGGCGCGAGGCTCCTGCGCCATCGGCTGGTAAAGCTGCAACGTGACCGGGCCCGGATCGGGTGTGATGGGCTTTATATCGGCCGCGACACCCACGACTTCCCCCCATTGGGTAGCGCCGAGACCGGTCTGGCCGAGCCGGCGCCCGAGGGGGTTTTCGTTTCCGAACAGGACGCGCGCGGTGGTTTGACTGATGATGAAGACCTTGGTAGCGCCAAGGTTGTCTCGTTCCGTGAAGGCGCGGCCGTTGAGGATGCGGGTGCCGAAGGTTTCGAAGTAATCGGGGCTGATGCTGTTTACGATTGCGGCCGGCTCCCGCCCGGGCTCGGGGAGCTCGCGGCCTTCAATGAGATATCGGCGCACGTCGCCCCAGTTGAAGAAGGGGGTAAAAGAAGAGATGCTGACCGAGGCCGCTCCGGGCACGGCTTTGAGGCGATCAAGAGTCAGCCGGTGGAAGGTGTTGATCTTCTCGGGATCGCCGGCGCTGCTCGCGGGCAACACGATTGTGCCGGTGAGGAGCTGTTCAGACTGCCAGCCAGCGCGGGTGTTATTGAGATCGTCCAGGCCGCGAATGTAGAGCGCCGCGCCGGTGAGCAGGACCATGGCAAGCGCGAACTGTCCGACAATGAGTGCGTGTCGAAAACGCCGGTGGCCGCGGCCGCCGGTCGAGCCGCGCGCGCCGCTTTTCAATGTTTCAGTGACGTTGAGCCGAAGGGCGAAGAGGGCGGGAGCGAGGCCGAACGCGACCGCGGTGATGACCGCTGTCCCAAAGGCCCAGGCGAAGACATGCCAGTCGAGGCTGAAGAGGAGGCGCTCGCCGTTCTCTGAGGTGGTGCGAACGGAGAGCCAGTCGGTCACCCATTGGGCGATGACGAGGGCGCCAGCGCCGCCAGCCAGGGCCAGGACGAGAGATTCGGCGATAAGCGGACGGAGCAATTGGGCCCGGGTCGCGCCGAGGGCCGCACGAACCGCAAATTCCCGCGCCTGTGCCATGGTCCGCGCAAGGAGAAGATTCGCCAGGTTCGAGCAGGCGATGAGCAGAACGAATCCGGAGAGTCCGATCAGCATCGCCAGCATCTGGCGCGCACTCTTCGGGAATGCCGTTGAATTCAGCTCGACCGGGACCCAGGCCGTGCCGCCGTTCACTTCGGGAAAGTCCGCGGCGAGGCGCGCCCCAAAACTGCCGATCAATGCCTTTGATTCCGCATGGGTGTGGCCCGGTGGGCGACGGCCGAGAATGCGCAACATGGTTGTGCGCCGGTCGCTGGCTTTCTGCTGGTCGAGCGCGAGCGGGCGAAAGAAATCGAAGGCGCCCAGATGTCGCCAGTCGTTAAACCAGGCCGGCAGGATACCGACAATCTCGTGGGGCTCGCCGTCGACGCGGATGGTGCGACCGACCACGTCGTCTCGCCCGCCAAACCGGTTTTGCCAGACACGGTGATTGATAATGACGACGCGATCATTGCCGGCCAAATCTTCCTGTGGCAGGAAATCGCGCCCGCGCTGCGGCTGGACCCGCAGGACCGTGAACAGGTTCGCCGTCACCCGCATGGCTCGGACGACTTCCGCCGGCTGACCGGGTTCGGAGAGACTGGTGTCGCCGAGAGCGTAAGCCGCAACTTCGCCGTAGCCGGTGACGTCGCGCCGAAGATCGAGAAAGTCGGCGGGCGAAACGCGGCCCTGCGGATTTTGGGGCGTGGCCCGATCGAGGCGTTCGAGTTCTTCGTTTTGGGGATAGGGCAGGGGCTTGAGCATGATTGTGTTCAGCAGGCTGAACATGGCGGTGTTCGCGCCGATCCCGAGACCAAGGGTGAGAATGGCCAGGATCGTGAACCCGGGACTGCGAAGGAGAGACCTGGCGGCGAAGCGGAGGCTGGAGAGCATGGTAGTGGAGCTGGTGGGTTGGAGGGTGTTACTTGGCCGGCCGATAATCGCTGTACGTGATGACTGTGTGGGCTTTGCCTTCCTGGCCCATGCCCGACCCAGCCATGTCGGCGGTATGCTCGATCAACTGCGGCTTGCCTTCCGGCCCCATTCGATAACGCGCGGTAGACTCGTAGTGCTCGAGCTTCATGATGAGCTTGAGCCGCATCGGTTTGACGGTGAGACGGACCTGCTCGGCGAACGCAGTTCCATTCGCTTCGCTCAGGGTCACCTCGGCGCTCGTGTTCGACGACACGTCCGAATCCATGACGAGCGCGGTATCCTTGGGCAGGGAGCCGAAATGAAAGACGGTGCGGCCGCGCGAATCGGTCGAAGTCGTGGCGTTCGTCCCGATATACTTCGCGAGGCGATAGTAGCCGGGCACACGCCGCTTGGGACTTTCCTTCGTGTAACTGTTGAGTGCGTCCGCGGACGGCGCTGCTCCATCCACCGAAACCAGCGTCCAGCGGGCCTCGCCGGATTTTGAAGGATCGTACTTATCGATAAGGGTGCGCGTCTCCGTCTTGCCCTTCGATGTTTGTTCGGTCCGGGAAGTGCGGGTGAAGGCAAAATCGTCTGGTCCGCTGCTTTGCGCCTGCGCGAGGATGCGCCGCTTCAGTTCGTCCGACTTGTCCTCCGCGTGGCTGATCGAGATGGAGGCCAGGAGAGCCGCGCCCGCGATAACTCCAATCTTGGCAAGGGTGATGGTGATTTCTTTGTTCATAGGATTAGGCCGGCGTTAGATTGGACCGCGGGATCGGCGGAGCCTCACCGCCGTCGCGACGCAGATTGCTGCGAAGATCAGCCCGAGCCAAAGGCCAGGCGTGGCGAGGTAGCGCCCGGGAGTTAGCTGGGACAACGAATCGAGGATGGGTGTTCCGTGCGAGGCACGCCGGAATGCAAAGGCTTCGTCCGCCCAGTTCAAGAAGCGGTGCTTGAGGAAATTGGGGAAATAGTTTGTTCCGAAGACAACTCGTTCGAAAAAGCTGATGGCGACAGCCGGAAGAACAGCCCAGAGAAATGCGGCGCGACGCGCCCAGGCGGAGACCAACAGCATCCAGCCATACGTTGGCGTGTGCCAAAGCGAGAGAGCGATCAATCCGTAGAGAAGAATGAGCACGCCCTGGGGTAAATTCGTGTGAGCCAGCGTGGTCATCGGGCTGATTCCATTCGCGAGCAGGACTACGCTGCTGATCAGGAAAATCATGACCTGGGTAGCGATGATGACCGCGAAACTGATGGCCGGCAGCACTACCAACGGAATGGTGATCTTGGAAAGGACGGTCGTGAAATCGGAAACAGGCAGCGATTTCCAGAAAAGGATGCTGCGATCGCGCCTCTCGCCGTGGAGGGTATCGAGGCAGTAAAAGACGCCCACCAGGAACGCGGTGAACATGATCATCATCGCCGCCATGCTGTAGGGCATTTCAATGGCGGCCTGTGTTCTTGCCGGATCGTCGAGGAGCAACACCGCCCGGCGGCGTTGCGGCAAACTAACGGCCGTGAACATGAAACCGAGGATGATTACGCCGGCCACAATGAGCGGCGCGAGGTAAAGCGACCGGTTTTCCCAAATCTCCCGGCGGATCGACCAGTAGAATGGACGAGTCGCTGTGCTGGAGGCGGGTCCGGTGTTCGCCGTCATGGTTTCCAATTGCGCATTCATTGTCCTGCCTCCCGCTTCTGCTCGCCCATGACCGCAACGAAGACGTCGGCGATGCCGGGCCTGCGTGTTTCACCAAGCGCGCGGATCTGGTCGCGATCCGTATTTTCAAAGAGGAGGACGCTGCGGCCGAAAACCGGACGTTCATGAATCGGTTTGAGCGCCCGCGCCGCCGCGAGCTGCTCCGGACCAACCATTACTTCCAGGAAACGGGAATCGAATTCCTCCATGCTCGACTCGAGGACGATGCGGCCCCGGTTGATGAACATCAGGTCGGTGAGGACGTCCTGGATCTCGTCCACCTGGTGCGTCGTCACCACGATCGTGCGGGTGCCGTCGAAGTAATCGTTCAGAAGCGAATCGTAGAATTGTTTCCGATAGAGAATGTCCAGTCCAAGCGTCGGCTCATCGAGAACGAGCAGCTTCGCATCAACCGCCATGACCGCGGCCAGGTGAAGCTGTGCGACCATGCCCTTGGAAAGTTCCCGCACCTTGCTGGTCCGCTTGATTTCAGTCCGAGCCAGGAACGCTTCCGCTTTGGCGCGGTCGAAACGCGGATGAACGCCGCCGAGGTAATCGAGCAAGTCCGAAACGCGGATCCAGCGCGGCAACACCGCGACGTCGGCAATGAAAGAGACATCGCGCATGAGCTCCTCGCGCGCAGCCCACGGGTCGCGCCCGAGCACTTTGAGTTCTCCTTCGTAGGAAGTGAGGCCGAGAATGGCGTTGAGCGCCGTCGTTTTGCCGGCGCCGTTGGGTCCGATCAGTCCGAGAATGCGCCCCTCTTCGACGCGGAGATTGATCCCGTCGAGTGCGGTGGTATTTGCGAAGGCCTTGCGGAGGCCGTGTGCTTCTATGCAAGCCATGTGATTACGATGTCTCCTTGCTTTTCTTCGAGCGCGCGGGCTGGGCCGCGGCTTCGAGTTCTTTCTGGGTAATCCCGAGCCGTTCGATGGTGGCGGCGACGCGGGGCCATTCTTCGGTCAAGAATTTCTGGCGTTCGCCCTTCAACAGAAGATCGCGTGCGCCGGTTTTGACGAACATGCCAAGTCCGCGCCGGGTCTCGACGAGTTCCTCGTCGACAAGCTCCTGGTAAGCTTTGAGAACGGTGAGCGGGTTGACCCGGAACTCGGAGGCGACATTGCGGACGGAAGGAAGCGGATCGCCTTCCTTGAGGACGCCGTCGAGGATCATATGGACGCCGCGGTCGCGGAGCTGGCGATAGATCGGCTGACTGTCGTTCCAATCACGGCTCATGGCGGGTTTCGGCGAGATCGTTCTCGAGAGGCGCGGGGCTGGGGATTTGGTGGAGGCCTCTCATATAGTGTTATAGTTAAGTATAACAGTATCGTTAAAGGGCAAGAACTTTTTTTGACTTTTTTTTGGCCCGCTTCGGAGCTGGACGCGGTCGGAGGCAATCGCCGGTTCCGCCGAGGACGGAAC
>JBAPMH010000115.1:0-6794 GCA_049278515.1 Chthoniobacterales bacterium | reverse complement strand
GCAGAAGCTCACCGTGCCGGAGTGCTTCATTAGCTACGCCTGGGGCGCGCCCAAGCACGAGCTCTGGGTCGAGCGCAACCTTGCGAGTGATCTTCAGAAGGCGGGTGTCACCGCCTTGCTTGATCGGAAGGACAACTACCGAATTGGGTCGAGCGTGCCCAGATTCGTCGAGAGAATAGGAGATACCAGCATCGTGATCGTGGTTGGAACAACGCTTTATCGAACGAAGTATGAGAACAAGGAGCCGCTGCGAGGATACGTGGTCGCAGCCGAAGGCGATTTGATTGCGACACGAATGATTGGGACAGAAGCGGAAAAACAAACGGTGCTGCCGGTGCTATTGGAGGGGACAGACAAGACGGCTTTCCCGAACCTGCTACGTGGGCGCGTGTATGCCGATTTCCGCAAGCCCGATGATTACTTCGCCACGATGCTCAATCTCCTGTTCAGCCTGTTCGCCATCGAGCCGGAGGAGCCGGTCGCGGTCGACCTAAGAGATTCACTCGCCGGACGGACGAAGTGAAGTATTTCGTCAGGCTCGCTCCTACCATCACGAAGAGCAGCGCGCGGATCGGCACGTGGGTAATCGTCCGGTCTCGGGTCAACCTTCCTGCTCCTGATCATGATCTTGCTCATGATCGTTCTGCAGTCACCGGTTTACTGACAGGATCAGGAGTATGATCAGGATCAGGAGCAGGAATGAAGGCAGCGAGTTGAGAACCGCCCGTTCTTTGCCTATGATCACCGCGTGCCGAAAGAAGAACAGATCGTGACTGAGGGAACGGTGACGCAGGTGCTGCCGGGGACGATGTTCCGGGTGGAGCTGCCGGGATCTCGGACTGTTCTGGCTCACATCTCGGGCAAAATGCGGAAGCATTTCATCCGGATCGTGCCGGGCGACAGAGTGGAGGTGGAACTTTCTCCATACGATCTGACCAAGGCCCGGATTATCTTTCGGGAGAAATGATCCGAAGAAGTGACGAGTGACATGTGACGAGTGACTCGTGACGGGGGAAGGGAGACCGCGGATTACGCGGATTACACGGATAGGGAGGGGGAATCTGAGCTTCTGCCGTTCAAATCCGAGTCATCCGCGTTATCCGCGGTTAAAATTCTTGCAGTCCCCCACGCGCGCCGAAAACGCGAGTTTCGTTTCAATCAAAGAGGACTATCATTGACGGATGCGTGCGGTGAAAAAGACGCAGCGAGCGAAAAGACCGAAAAAGAATCAGGAAAATACCATGGCTGAAGAAAACAAAACTACGACGCAGAGCGACAGCGGGCCCATCCCAGCCGCCGCCCAGAACAAATTCGAAAGCAGCAAAACCCATGTCCGCAAAGCCGCGGAAGATCTAAAGTCCGCCGCCGGTGTGATGGCGGGCGATCTCAAGTCGGCCGCGGGAGCAATGGCCGGAGAATACCGGGACAAAGCCGAGCAAGCGTGGGACGACGCTCGGGAGCGCGCCCGCACCTTGCAGGAGGATGGCGAGCAATACGTGCGCGAAAACCCGACCAAGGCTGTGTTTACGGCGCTCGGCATCGGGTTCGTTCTCGGGTTGATTTTCCGCCGCTAACCCGCGCCACATGGCTGGCGACACGATGCGGTTCCGCAATCCCGCGGGACACGCCGGCTTGCTCCATACTCTGGTCTCGCTGGTTAATTCCCTGGCGGGATTTCTGGAAAGCCGGATCGCGCTCTTCGCAAAGGAGTCGAAGACGGCGCTGGTCCATGTCCTGGTCCTGGTGGCCTGCCTGGCGGGCGCGGGGATCCTGGCGCTTTTCGGTTACGTGTTCCTGATCGCGAGCGCGATCTTCGGAATTGCGCACGCGCTCCATGTTTCCTGGATCTGGATTACCCTGGCCGCCGCCGGGCTCCATTTCGTTCTGGCGCTGGTTTGTCTGTTGATCGCGCGCAGCCGGATGCACAAATCGATGTTTGAAATGACGGGCGTGGAATTGAAGAAAGATCGCGAATGGCTCAAGAACCTGGACAAGAAAAATCCCTCCACGAACTAAGACAGGAAGCGGCTCATTCGCGTGACCGAATGTCGCGCGATCTGAACGCGTTGCGTTACGAGCTCGATTTTCCGCTGAAGTTCCGGAAATCGTTTCAACGCCAGACGGTCTTGTGGATTGGCGCCGCCATCGTGGTAGGGGTGGTCTTCGCGGTGATGCCGGCGCGCACTAAAAAGGTGCGCGTGAATGCAAAAGCAAAGAGCAGGGGCGAAGAGCAAAAGGAAGGCTTACTTGGCGCCGGTCTGGCGCTCGGCGCTCTGAAACTTTTGGCCACGGCGCTCAAGCCGACGATTACCGCTTTCCTGGCGAAACAAGTCAGCGGTTATGCCGCTCGCGGCGGCGATCGACGCCGGTCTTAGGAGCGATACCGCCGTCGTCGGACTTCCGCGCCGGAATCAGCGATCCCGGCTACAGCGGACGCACTGAGCCCATTCTCCGATCATCCCCGTCGGAGCAAAGACCTGAATTTGAACCGTGGATTACGCGGATGACTCGCCACGGCGAGTCCGTCCGAATGGCGGACACGGATGGAAGAGAGGAAGATGGAACATTTCTTTTTCATCATCCGTGCTATCCGCGTAATTCGCGGTTTCATTTGCTTTTAGGTTTTACGCGACGCGAGCCGTCGGTTAAGGATGATGGCGGTTCCCCCATGACCGCCCACTCCCCGGACAGGCTCGCTGCCAGCGCATCTTCGTTTTCTCACGTCGACGAAATTCTCTACGCCGGCCAGCAGGCAGGGGCCTCAGACATTCATCTCGCGGTCAACTCTCCGCCGATCTGGCGTTTGCATGGAACGCTGCAACCGATCTGGCCCGAAGCAGCAAAGCTCACCAGCGAAGATACCGCGGCGCTCGCGGAACCGTTGTTGAACGATGCGCAAAAGGCCCTGCTCAAGGAACGGGGCAACGCCGACTTCGCGTACGCGAACAATTTCGGCCGGTTCCGGACAAGCGTGGTCCGGCAGCGGCTCGGCCTCGATCTGGTCTTTCGGATCATCAATTCGGAGGTCCGGACGATGGATGAGCTCGGGCTGCCCGCAGCTCTGAAACTACTGACGCGCTATCAGAACGGGCTCATCCTGGTCACGGGCTCGGTGGGAAGCGGCAAATCGACGACGCTCGCGGCGCTCGTCGAACAGGTGAACCTGGAGCGGCGCGAACACATCATCACGCTCGAGGATCCGATCGAATTCATCTTCGAGCCGAAAGGCTGCCACATTACGCAACGGGAAGTGCCCACCCATACTCGCTCTTTCAGCGCGGCTTTGCGGGGAGCGCTCCGCGAAGATCCCGATGTCATTGTGGTCGGCGAAATGCGTGATCTGGAAACGATCTCGCTCGCCATTACCGCCGCCGAAACGGGCCACCTCGTTCTGGGAACTCTCCACACCGGCAATGCTTCTCGGACTCTCGACCGGCTTCTGGACGTGTTCCCGGTGGATCAACAAGAGCAGATTCGAATGATGGTGAGCGAATCGCTCCGCGGAATCGTCAGCCAGCAGTTAGTTCCACGCGCCGATGGCAAAGGCCGGGTGCTGGCGTTGGAAATCCTGACGAATACTCCCGCGGTGGCGAATGTCATTCGCGAAGGCAAAACCTATTTGCTCCCCGGCATCATTCAGACTGGGAAAAGGCAGGGCATGCGGTTGATGGAGGAGGCGCTGAGGGCGTTGCGCGATCAGGGACTAATTAGCCGCGAGGAAGCGGAAGCGCGCTCGGAGCAAAGGCAATCGATCCAGATGAAAGAATTGAACCGCGGATAACGCGGATGACACGGATGGGGAAGATAATTCACGAGGAGCTGAGTGGAGCGATTATCGGGATCGCGATGGAGGTTCTCAATGAGCTCAAGCCGGGGCTCGATGAGGTGCTCTATGAACGCGCCATTATTATTGAGTTGCGCCGACGAGGCCATGCAGTGGCTGCGCAAAACTCGTATCCTGTTTTTTATCGCGCGGAACTGATCGGCAATCTCATCCCTGATCTGATTGTCGATAATGCTGTGATCGTAGACCCCAAAGTTGTTCGGACATTTGACGACACACACGTTGCCCAAATGATCGGCTATTTGAACATTACCGGGCTGGAGCTTGCGCTGCTCCTGAATTTTATGAATGCCCGATTGGATTGGAAGCGCGTAGTCAGCCAGCAAAAGCCCAGCGATCTCGATATCCCCGACCTCCGAACTAGTTCCCCATCCGTGTCATCCGCGTCATCCGCGGTTTAAGAAATGGCTACGATCGATCAATTTCTCGCAACCGTAGTTGAGCAAAACGGTTCCGACCTGCATCTTGCCCAGCGCCAACCGCCGAAGATGCGCCGCCACGGGGACGTCGTGCCCATTCGGAACGAGGCGGTGACGCGAGACGAAGCGGTCGCGATGTTAAGCGAGATTTGCGGGCCGGAACGATGGGAACTCTTTGAGGAGCGCGGCGATCTCGACTTCGCCTACGAGATGGATGACCGCTCCCGGTTTCGCTGCAATTTTCTTAAACAAGCTAATGGATACGGCGCGGTCTTTCGCCTGATTCCAGCCAGGATCGCCAGTCTGGATGAGCTGGGGATTCCACCGGTAGTGAAACAGTTTGGGACCCTCCGCGGCGGGTTGGTCCTCGTGACCGGCCCGACCGGCTCGGGAAAATCGACGACGCTGGCGGCGTTAGTTGATTACATAAATGAGAATCTTTCCCGGCATATCGTGACGGTCGAGGAGCCGATCGAATTCGTGCACGCGAACAAGCGCAGCCTTATTACCCAGCGCGAGGTCCCGGTGGATTGCGCTTCGTTTCCCGACGCGCTCAAGGCCGCCTTGCGGGAGGATGCCGACATCGTGCTCGTGGGCGAGATGCGGGACCTGGAGACAATCGCGCTCGCGCTTACCGCCGCGGAAACGGGGTTGCTCGTGTTCGGGACGCTGCACACGAACAATGCGCGAAAGACGATCGATCGCATGGTGGACGTCTTCCCGGCGAACAAGCAGGCGCAGGTTCGCACCATGCTGGCGAATTCGTTGCGCGGGGTCCTGGCGCAGTTGCTCCTGAAGAAGGCGGATGGCTCCGGACGTCTCGCAGTAAATGAAATTCTCATCGCGAGTTCCGCCGTCTCGGCCATCATCCGCGAAGGAGCTACCCAAAAGCTTCAGGACGTGATCGTGGCGGGCAAAGGGCAGGGGATGCAATTCATGGACGACGCGATCCACGGCTTGCTCCAAAAGGGGGCGGTCTCACCCCGGGAGGCCTTTATGAAGGCGATCGACAAGGGCCGATTCAGGGAATTCCTGCCTCCCGATGAGCGGGAGCTGGGCGATGCAGCTGGCTCCGCGCCCCACGATCGGAAACGAGCGCCGGGTGATTTCAGAAAAGAACGGCC
Source organism: Chthoniobacterales bacterium (assembly GCA_049278515.1). GTDB lineage: Bacteria > Verrucomicrobiota > Verrucomicrobiia > Chthoniobacterales > UBA10450 > AV80. The sequence goes on along the minus strand of JBAPMH010000115.1, from coordinate 1,407 downwards.
CCGAGCGGCTATCCCCTAAATGACGAAGGCAGGCCTGCGCCTGCCTCCATCCTGTAGTCCGCAAACACCGCGGACCGAAATGCCAGGTCTCTAGTTGTAAGGCGACCAGAAAGTCGCGTCCGCTACGTCCGACAGGGCGTTGTAGCTATTGGTGGGAACCTTCGGAACGGAGTCCACGGCCTGCTGACCAAAAGTGTTTCCCAGAATGTCTTTGCCAGTCAGATAAAGGTTCGTGTCGACTTTTAGATAATTTGTCCAATCGGCGGTTCCCACGGCGAACCCGCCGGGCCGGTTGGTCTCGATCGCATACTGGTGGACCGCGGAATCAATCATGCGCAGATCGTTCAGGACGCGGCCGGCTTGCGTTCGCTTGCGCGCGCGAAGAAAACCGGGGACCGCGATCACCGCGAGCAAGGCGATAATGGCGACCACGATCATGATTTCAACGAGCGTAAAGGCGGTTGGTTTGGGACCGGGCTCTAGTTTCATATTATGGAAATTACAGCACTAGTTACGCCATTAGAAACAGCGAAGGCAGGCCTGCGCCTGCCTTCATCCTGAAGTCCGCAAACACCGCGGACCGAAATGTCAGATCTCTAGTTGTAAGGCGACCAAAATGTCGCGTCCGTCACGTCCGACAGGGCGTTAAAGCTGGAAGTCGGGACCTTCGGAAGCGAGTCGACCCCTTGCTGGCCGAAGCTATTGCCAAGAATATCCTTGCCGGTGAGGTAGAGGTTCGTGTCTTTTTTCAGGTAGTTGGTCCAATCGGCGGTTCCCACGGAGAACCCGCTCGAGCGGTTTGTTTCGATCGCGTACTGGTCGACTGCGGAGTCGATCAGGCGCAGATCGTTGATGATGCGGCTCGCTTGAGATCGCTTCCGGGCGCGGAGGAATCCCGGGACGGCGATAGCGGCGAGCAGGGCGATGATCGCGACGACGATCATGATTTCGACAAGAGTAAACGCGGAACGGCGCGATCCGAAGTTGGGTTTCATATTATAGTAATTATAGCAGCGGGCATGCCAATATATCGTTCGACGATATATTATGGTGTTCTCGCGAAAACGCGAAAAGCGCTGCTTACCTTTCTTTTGTGCTAGGCAGAAAAACTTCCTCCGTATACCTCTCTTGCCATGACTCGTTCACTCCAGACAGAGGATTACGAAGCGCTGGCCGCTTTCCGCTATGCGATGCGGAAATTTTTGAGCTTCAGCAAACGAGCCCTGGCCAATGAAGCCCAGCTCACGCCGGAGCAATATGAAGCGCTCCTGGCGTTGAAGGCCTTTTCCTCTTCTACCGGTCTCACCATCAGCGATCTGAGTGAGAGGTTGCAGGTCAAACACAACACGGCGGTCGGCATTGTGGACAAGCTCGAGGCGATGTCGCTTCTGCGGCGCGAACCGGGCG
>JBAPMH010000114.1:0-11437 GCA_049278515.1 Chthoniobacterales bacterium | reverse complement strand
GCGCCGAACGGAGACATCTTTGTCACCGAAAGCCGGTCGGACAGCATCAAGGTCCTGCGCGACACCAATGGCGATGGAAAACCTGATCTCACCGAGACCTTCGCCAACAGCGGCTTGAACGATCCGTTCGGGATTGCCTTTTATCCGCCCGGGGCCGATCCGCAGTTTCTGTACGTCGCAAACACCAATGGTGTCGTCCGGTTTCCGTACCGCAACGGCGATACAAAAGCGCGGGGTGCGGCGGAAAAGCTGGGCGCGGACCTTTCGCCCGGCGGACTTCTCCCCGGCGGCGGTCATTGGACGCGCGACATCGCTTTCGCTCCAGACGGCAAGAAGATGTACGTCTCGATCGGGTCGGATTCGAATGTGTCGGACAACGCGGCGGAAGCGAACCGGGCGCGCATCTTCGAGTTCAATCCGGATGGGACGGGGAAGAACGTTTTTGCCTGGGGAATCCGGAACGCGGTCGGGATCAAGTTCCGGCCGGGGACGAATGAGCTTTGGATGAGCACGAACGAGCGGGACGAGCTGGGCGAGGATCTGGTCCCGGATTACATCAGCCGGGTGCAACCGGGCGGCTTCTACGGCTGGCCCTGGTTTTACATCGGGAATCACCAGGACCCGCGCCACAAAGGGAAACATCCCGAGCTGGCCGGGAAAGTCCTGGTGCCGGACGTTCTCGTTCAAAGTCATTCAGCGACGCTGAACCTCTGTTTTTATGATGGGACGCAATTTCCCGCCGAATACCGGGCGGACATTTTCGCGGCGTTCCACGGCTCGTGGAACCGGGAGCGCCGGACCGGATACAAAATCGTCCGCGTTCCGTTCGACAAATCGACCGGGAAGGCGCGCGGCGATTATGAAGATTTCGTGACAGGTTTTGTGACGCCGGAAGGAAATGTCTGGGGGCGGCCGGTCGGCATCACGGTGGCGAAAGATGGGAGCCTGCTCTTCAGCGAGGACGGAAACAAAACGATCTGGCGAGTGAGCTACGGGGGAAAATGACGAAGCACGAATGGCGAATGACGAAACAAGCCCGAATGGTCGAGTGACAAAGGCGACGGCGACGCGCTGTCATTCCGAGCGCAGTCGAGGGACCCCGTGGCGAAACCTTTAAGCCGGCAATTCGGGATCCCTCGACTTCGCTCCATTGCGGATCGTCGCGTCGATCGGCAGCGTTGACCTTTGCCTCGAGCACGTCCGCGCGACGGACCAAATTATTTGCGGTATGTCGTCCCATAGAATTTAGCGCAACGTGGCCGACATGCGTCTAACGAGAACGAGCGATCCCGCGCCTGCGGAGTTCGCTCTATTACGGGGTCGGGCCGCGTGATCAATCCAAAAACCATTCGAAATACTTTCCTGGATCGAGGGCTAACACGGTGATCCAAATCGTCACCGACAATGCCAGAAAAACCGCGGTCCTTCCCCAGCGATAGCTGGGATCCGACATGCGACGACCCGCGAGCCAGCAAGCGGCTGCAAGCACCGCAATCGGAACAGCAAGAAAACTGTAATACACAGACATGTGGTGAATAAAGAGCCCTGCTGTTTTCGGATCGGGCTCGTAGGGCCGTGGCCAATAACCGAGGAGCACACGCTGCCGAAGGACATAAAGATAAAACCAGATAAGAGAAGCCAACGGGACCGCAGCTAAGAGCAACGGTCCGATCTGGAGACGTGCTGTGCTGGATGGTTGCATGGAGTGCCTAGGCCGAACGAGACACAAGACTTACCGCTTATGCTCGGCGCGCCCAACCTTGAGTTTCTGGAGCTTGTCAGCGAGTAGTTGAAACTGGTCGACCGCGAGGGCCTCGTTGTCGCGTTTGGCGTCGCCGATGTACGGCCAAATTCTATTCGCCTGGCCTTTGCTGACGTAGAGTCCGCCCGCCTCGGCCACTTGCGGGCGGTAACCTGCATACACGCGGAAGCCGGTGGTGCTCTGATAATAAACTCCCTCGGCGTCTTCGGCGACGGGAGCGAATATGCCGGGCAGCATCCAGTACTCCATCGCATCTCGACGCCGCAAACCCGGATGACTAATATGAACGACTTCGAGCAAGAGAAACCGTTCGACCTTGTGCCCGCCGCCGACGAAGGGCACTCCGTTGATCGCATGCCGTGGCAGATCCGCGAACGTCGTTAGGACAGGGGAGGAGGAAACGAGCGCTGTTGCCGCCAGGACGGCGAGTCGGAATCGTGCAATGCGCGTCATGGTCTAACGAGAATAAGATCAGCGATCCCGCGTCTGCCGGATTCGCTCCGTCGTATGGTTACATGCGGGCGTCAATATGTTGTAACCGTTCGCGACGTGAAGCCTACGGCTCTTTCGAATTTGGCCGGAGGCTTCGCCTTGCAAACGAGGAAAGCGTTGCCGCCTTTGGTGGTCAGCGTGAGCTCCGAAAAAGGCTCGACATCTAGAGGCTTAGATGGAGCCGCGAATTCCTTCAGCTCGGCGAGATCTCTCGGGAAGCGATGCTTCGAAGCGTCGAATGCGAATATCGTCGCTTCAATATGCTTGAAGGAACGCTCTGCCCGCGTCTGAAGGGCGACGCACCCCGAAAGCGCAACAAGGGCACCAATCGTCGCTAACAGCGAGAGCTTCATAGCATCTAACGAGAAGTAGACGTAACTACCTCTTTAAAGGCGTAAAAACTTACGTCTATCAGGGTTTCAAATAGCGGCGGGTTCATCCTGAACGGTGCGGATATCATATCCTCGCTCTCCAGCAAATGCCTAGCGAAACTGTGCCGGAAGGGGATTCCTGATTGCGCTATCGGGTGCCTGTGGGAGTCGCTCGATTTTCGGCGGGATCCCTCGACTGCGCTGCGCTTCGCTCGGGATGACTGGCGGTCGGAGAAAGCGGAGTTTTCGGGACAGGGGCGTTCCCAAACAGAGTTTGGGAACGAGGATGACGTGTGTCATCCCGAGCCAGCGCAGACGGCGAGGGACCTCACAGTCGCAGGGTAAAACACCCAAGCTCGGCTTTCGCCATCAACGCATATCGGCGTGACGATCGTTGCTGATCCTGGCTCGTGTGCGTTGCTGGCGCTCGACGGGGTCCTTCGACTACGCTGCGCTTCGCTCAGGATAACTTTGTTGTCCGACCTGTAGCCACGGCCCTGTGGGGCCGTCTTGGCCGAGTCTTCGCGGATAATTACGGCCCGCAGGGCCGTGGCTACAGATCACACGAGCAGCTCGTAAGAAAGAACGCTGAGACAATAGATCGAGGCGGTCTCGACTCGCAGGACGATCGGGCCGAGGGTGATCGGGCGGCAGCCCTGGCTGCGGGCGAGCGAAAGCTCGGCCGGGGTGAAATCGCCCTCGGGGCCCACCAGCATCAACACGTTCGCCGGCCGGTCATCGTGCTCGGCGGAATATTCCGCCAGGATCTTCTTGAGATGAACGGCATCGGTTTGAAGCGAGCCGATCAACTGGAGATCGAAGCGGCGATGCTCCTGAAAAAATTGGGCGAGCGATTGCGGCGTCTGCACCCGAGGGAGCCAGTTTTGGCCGCATTGCTTGGCGGCTTCGATCGCTACGGTCTGCCATTTCTCCTGTTTCGATGCCGCGCTTTCTTCGTCGAGGCGGACGATGGTCCGGTCGGAGAGGATCGGCGCGATCTCGGCGGCGCCAATCTCCACGGCTTTTTGCACGATCAGGTCCATGTTTTTCCCTTTGGGAATGGCCTGGCCGAGCGTGATCCGGCAGCGCAACGGCGGCGTGCGCGCTTCGTGCAGTTTGCGGAGCTGAATCTGCGCAGGATCGCTCGCGGTGATTTCCGCAGTCACCTCGTGGCCGCGGCCATCGAACAGGACAACCTTATCGCCGGGCTCGAGGCGGAGGACGTTCCGGCAATGGTGGGCCTCGGAGCCGGTCAGGAGCGGCCCGTCGGGGTGCCAGTTTTCAGGGGCGATATAGAAGCGATGCATCGGAAGAGATTAACCGCGGATTACACGGATTTAAACGGATGAAGAGATTTGGTTCCCCACTCTCTCCTTCTCCATCCGTGTTATCCGCGTAATCAGCAGTTCAAAAATCAGCGGAAGAATTCCTTCGCGCGATCGAAGAAGCTTTTGTGCAGCGGAGTATTTTCCTCCCCGCAAAGGGCGGCGAATTCTTCGAGCTTCTGGCGCTGTTCGTTGTTCAAGCGGGTGGGCACCTCGACCACAAGCCGCGCCATCAGGTCGCCACGATCGCGTTGATTCACATTCAACACCCCTTTCCCCCGGAGCTTGAACATCTGGCCGCTCTGGGTTCCGGCCGGCACTTTCAGGTTGGCCTTTCCTTCGAGGGTGGGAACGGCAATCTCGCCGCCGAGCGCCGCGAGAGTGAAAGTAATCGGCACTTCACAATAAAGATTGTCCTCCTCGCGCTGGAAGATCGAATGCTCTTTGACGTGAATGACCACGTAAAGGTCGCCGGCCGATCCGCCACGAATCCCGGCCTCGCCGTTACCTGACGAGCGAAGGCGCGAGCCATCGGCAATGCCCGCGGGAATCTTTAGCTTGATCCGGCTGGTGTTTTCAGCCCGGCCTTCCCCGGCGCAAGTCCGGCACGGTTTATCGATTATCTGGCCGACCCCGCGGCAGCGCGGACAGGTCTGCGAGACCTGGAAAAAACCGCGGGAACTGATGACCTGCCCGCGTCCGCCGCACGCCGGACAATTGATGGTGCGCGAACCGGGCTCGGCCCCTTTGCCGTTGCACTGGGCGCAGGTGTCGAGCTTGCGGACTTCGATCTCCTTGTCGACGCCAAAGGCGGCCTCCTCGAGCGTGATCTGCATGTCGTAACGAAGATCGGAACCGCGCTGGCGGCCTTCGCGATCCATCGTGGCGCCGCCTCCAAAGAACGATTCGAAAATTCCGCCGCCGCCCCCGCCACCGAATACTTCCCGGAAAATATCGAACGGATCGTGGAACCCCCCGCCCCGTCCCGCGCTTCCCTGGGCAAAAGCCGCGTGACCGAAGCGATCGTAAGCGGCGCGTTTCTCCGCGTCCATCAAGACGTCGTACGCTTCCCCCAGCTCCTTGAATTGTTCTTCGGCGTGGGGATCGTCCGGGTTTTTATCGGGGTGAAACTTCACCGCGAGCTTGCGATAGGAGCGCTTTACTTCCTCCTCGGTGGCGGTCCGCGAGACGGACAGGACCTCGTAGTAATCGCGTTTCTCGGTCGGCATCTCTTTACCTCGTAATCGTGCTCGTGCTCGTGCTCGTGCTCATGCTCGAATTCGAAGCGCTAAAACAAAGATCGATCACGAGCAGGAGCACGAGCACGATTACGATATTACTTCGCCGGGCCGCTCGAGACTACGACGCTGGAAGGGCGCAGGAGACGGTCCTTCATCCGATAACCGCGGCGGGTCTGCCGGATCACGACTTCTTCGGGGAACTCATCGCTCGGCTCGTGAGCGATCGCTTCGTGCAGGTTGGGATCAAACTTCTGGCCCGCGGCATCGATGGGCTGAAGGCCGTTGTCGGTAAGAAAATCCATCAATTGTTTCAGGACCATGCTCATGCCGGAAAAAACCGGCGACTTCTCGCCTTCGGCCCGGGCCGCTTCCAGGCCGAGCTCGAAGTTGTCGACAATAGCGATCAACCTTTCGAGGAGCGAACTGTTGGCGTACTTGATCGCTTCGTCCTTTTCGCGCGCAGCCCGCTTTTTGTAATTCTCGAAATCGGCCTGGCTCCGCAAAGCGAGATCGCGGAAACGGTTCAAATCCGCCTGCAAACCTTCGCCGTCGTCTTCGCTCTGGTCCGTCTCGGGCGATGCCGATTCGGCCGGCGCCGGCTTGGATTCGGCCTCCGCCCTGGGGTTGGAATCTTTCTTCTGCTCCGAAGGGTCTGTAACCGGGATTTTTCTCATGTTTTGCGAATGGCAATTAAAGTGATGTCGTCGTTTTGCGGTTGCGTTCCCACGAAGCTCCGCAGGTCATCGATCACCCGCGTGATGATGGCCGGCGCCCCCTCGGGAGCGGCGGCGCGAATGCAATCCAACATGCGTTCGACGCCAAATTCGTCTCCATTTGCGTCGAGCGCTTCGGTGACTCCATCCGTGTAGAGGAGCAGGCAATCGTCCCGTTTGAGCGAGAGCGCGAAATCGCCCGTTATCCTATCGAACACGCTTCCACTGTCAATTCCCACCACCATTCCGGGAGGCTTGACCGCGGTGACGGTGCGAGCTGCGTGATCGTAAAAAATCGGCGCATCATGGCCCGCCCGGGAGAGGACCACGCTGCCCCGCACGTGATCGAGAACGACGTAGGCCATGCTGATGAACATGTCTTCCTTGATATCGGGATAGAGCTGGCGATTTACCATTTTCAGAACATCAGCCGGTGAAGAATTGCCCGTGGCCTGACTGCGCAGGACGCTGCGACAGATCGCCATGATGATCGACGCGGGAACGCCTTTCCCGGAAACATCGGCAATCGCAACGCCGAGCCTGTCATCATCCACCGTGATGTAATCAAAATAATCGCCGCTGACATGCCGCGCCGGAATATTGATTCCACTGATCTCAAAGCCGGCGATCACCGGCGCTTCGCTGGGCAGGAGGATGCGCTGAATGTCGCGCGCGATCTCAAGGTCGTGATCGAGCCGCTTTTTCTCGTTCGCCTCCGAATAAATGATGGCGTTGTAGAGCGCAAAAGCGGATTGCTCCGCGATCGATTTGAAGACGACGAAATCGCTCGGCGAAAACGAAGGGCTGGTCGGCCCGTTGCCCAGAGCGAGCACACCCATGTTCTGTTTGCCGTAAAGTAACGGCGTGACCATGACGGAGGCCGTGCCGAGAGATGTGCCGCGCAAGCCCGCCAGTTCGGGGGCGTCCGCCAGATCAGTCAGGCAAACTGGCTCACGGCTTTGCCAAACCCGGCCAATGATTCCTTCGCCGGGCGGGATCGCGTGGAGGCGCAAATAGTTTTCGAGCGCAGCGGGACTAGAGGCGGCCTGCTCCAAAATATGGGCCGGCACATCGACGAAAGGCGGGCAACCCTGCGAAATATACGCCGGCGCCAGTTTTCCCCCGGCCCGTTCCATCATGTAGAGGGCGCCGCCCTGGGCATCGAGAATGCGCGACGCGCCTTCCACAATGAGCCGGTGCAGATCCGTCGCTCGAATCGTTTCCGTAAACGCTTCGCCCAGCCCGTGGAGAAAATCGAAGACGAGCGTCTCCTCGATCTGGATTTCCTCCTTGGAACGTTCGAGCTGGCGAATGCGGATCCGCTGCCGCTGCCAGGTGAACAGCCAGCCTGCACACGCGATCAATAGGCCGAGGAGAAGAAATGGCCACATGCGCCGCGGGCTGAATCAGTTCGACGGCGTGTCGTGATTGAGGTCTTGCTTTAGATAATCGAGAACGTCCTTGAACCGCGAAAGGTTCTGCGGGACCGCCTCGCAAAGCGCTTCGTGGGCATCGAGCATGTCCGCGTTGACCTGTTTTTTCTGCTCGGCTGCCCCATTGGCCCCCTCCCGCCGGAGGATTTCGCACTGCGGTGCGGCGGAGCCATTCGCGTGAATGTCGAAGATCTGGTCGAGGCCGAGGCCGGTCAGGAGATTGCGGCTGCGCTCGCCACAATGAACGACATGAAGATGTCCGTGGCCCAGTTCCTTCAGGCGCAAAGCCACGCCGGCCATTGTCCCCATGAAGGTGGAATCCATCATGGCACAGTTCTCCAAATCGACCACAAATTCGCGATAGCCGCGATTCACCATCTCACGGGTGAACTCTTTGAGGTTGCCACTATTGAGGAAGTTGCCCTTGCCCTCGACCTTCACCCATACGGCATCCCCATTTACTCCAACTTGGATTGACGACTGCACTGCGTAGAAAAATATAAGATCGGGGGTGAGACTGTCAACCTAACCCCGGGGCATGCAGAGCGGAGGGAGGCGGAGTCGAAGGATCCCGGCTTGGGTTAGGGCCAGGCGAGTCGTAGTTCAACGGGGTCCCTCGACTGCGCTCTGGATGACTGGTTTTGCGCCCGGGATGACGAGACACGCCAATTTACTCCCATAAATACGAACGGTTTTCGGCTACGATCCGGCCATTCTCGATGAGCAGGCAACGCCAGGCGATGACGCGGCCGTCGTTCAGATAATCGTCACCGATCACGGCGAACTCGGTCTTTTGAGTGCCCTTCACGTAGTCATACGAAATCTCGCGCGCCTGGACAAAAGAGCGCAGCTTCTCCTGCCGGTATTCGAGCCGTACCGTCACATGCGCGGGGCGTTTCACCCGCCAGAAGAAATCGAAGTAGTTCCCGTAACGCTGGTTCCGATCGGCGGTGGTTATGGCGCCATACAAACGATAGGTCCGCTCGAAGCCCAGAGAAGCTTCCGCGATTCCCGCGGTTGGATTGTTTGGGTTGCCCGACGCCAGGGCCTGGGAAAACGACTTCTTCGCCTTGGGCGGGTTTTCACTGAGCAGGAAAAGCTTTGTCTTTCGGAACTGGAAGTCGTCGTTGAGCGCCGTAGGCAACGGGTTGACCCTGGGCAGGATTTTGGGCGTGGGCTTTGACGCGTTCGCCGCCACAAGGTTGCCGGCGACGAACAGTGCGACCAGAAAAATCACCGCCCTTTTCATTGGGGTTAATGAAAGGGGCACAGCTACGCCATGTCAATCATGGTGGATTGGGCGCTCGATCCGGCAAGACAGCTGGGTAAATTTGCCGCGTGATCGAAGTTCGTTATGAGCGCGGCGTCTATCTGCCGAACGAAAATGTCTGGCTTGATCCGGCGGACGCGAAACCGTTCGCCTTCGTCTCGCACGCCCACAGCGACCACATCGCGGCCCACGATGAGATCGTCGTTTCGGAACGAACCGCCCGCCTGATGCAGGCGCGTTTGCCGGGAGAACGCCGCGAGCACATCCTGAATTTCGGGGAGAAGAAAACGATTCGGGGGCTCGATATTACCTTGATTCCAGCGGGCCACATTTTTGGCTCCGCCCAGTTCTTCCTGGAAACGGCCAACGGCTCGCTGCTCTATACGGGCGACTTCAAACTACGGTCGGGGCGTTCGGCGGAGCCGGCGGAATGGCGGCACGCGGACACGCTGATCATGGAAACCACCTTCGGTCTGCCGCGATATCGTTTTCCGCCTACGGACGAGATTGTTGGCCAGATCGTCGCGTTTTGCCGGGACGCGCTGGAATCGGGGGCCGTGCCGGTTCTGCTCGGCTACTCGTTAGGCAAAGCGCAGGAAATTCTTTGCGCGCTTTCCGGCGCGGGGTTGAAACCGATGCTCCACGGGACCGTGCATCGCATGACGCGGATCTACGAACAGTTCGGCCAGGAGTTCTGCGATTACGAACGCTACAACGCCAACGCGATCGCCGGCAAAGTGTTGATTTGCCCGCCGAGCGTGAACCGCTCCCGAATGCTGGAAAACATTCGGGAGAAACGCGTGGCCATGATCAGCGGCTGGGCCGTCGAACCGAGCGCGATCTATCGCTACCAGGTCGACGCGGCGTTCCCGCTCTCCGATCATGCCGATTACACCGATCTGATTCGCTACGTGGAGCTGGTGCAACCGCAGCGCGTCCTGACGTTGCACGGATTCGCCGCGGAGTTCGCGCGCGATTTGCGCGAGCGCGGCATCGAGGCGTGGGCGTTGAGCGAAGAGAACCAGATGGAGCTGACGCTGGGGAAAACTGTAGCGGCGGGTGTCTCACCCGCAGGAGAAACCGAGCCGAAAAGACCGCGGGTGATGACACCCGCCGCTACATCCTCCGAGTTCCACGCCTTCGCTGAAGTCGGCGAACGGATCGCGGCCACGCCGGCCAAGCTCGAGAAGGTGCGCTTGCTCGCCGATTATTTGCGAGCCCTCGACGCCGAGCGTCTCGCGATCGCGACGGTTTACTTCACGGGAAAGGCGTTTCCGCAAAGCGATCTGCGGACGATCCAGGCGGGATGGGCGGTGATCCACCGATCTTTAATGGGCGCGACGAAACTGGCCGAGCCGGAATTTCGGCGAATCGCCAGCTCCCATGGCGACGCGGGAAAGACGGCGCTGGAAGCTCTGGAGGGACGCACGAACCCCGAACCGTTTTCGCTGGTCGACTCGCGGGCGCTCTTTGAATCGCTCCACAAGACGCGCGGACCGCTGGGAAAAACGGAGCTCTTGCAAAAACGTCTTTCCGGGTTGTCGGCGCGCGAGGGACAGTACGTCGTCAAAATCCTCACCGGCGACCTCCGGATTGGTTTGCGCGAAGGGCTGGTCGAAGAAGCGATCGCCGCCGCGTTCCTTGTGCCGCTCGACGAAGTGAAGGAAGCGAACATGCTTCTTGGAGATATCGGCGCGGCGGCAGTCCTGGCGTTAAAGGGCGAACTGCAACACGCGGAGCTGTCGTTGTTCCGCCCGATCAAAAGCATGCTGGCCAGCCCGGAGCCGACCGCGGAAGCGATCTGGGAACGGTTCAGGGGCGCCCCCGCGGGTGAGACACCCGCCGCTACACCACAGGTCGTGTACGTCGAGGACAAGTTCGACGGGATCCGGGCCCAGCTTCATCGCGGCGCCGGTCGCTCCGAGATTTTTTCGCGCGACCTGCGCCGAATGACCGACCAATTTCCAGAATTGGCCGAGCAAGCGCGCGATTTCGCCGCCGAAGTAATTCTCGATGGCGAAATCATGGCATTCGAGCACGGGAAGAAATTGACCTTCTTCGACCTCCAAAAGCGGCTCGGCCGCAAACACGAAGGCGTCGACTTGTTCGCTAACGCCGCGGCCGACGTGCCGGTCGTGTTCGTCGCATTCGATTTGCTTTGGATGAACGGATCGTCGTTTCTGCGGCGACCGTTGCGGGAGCGGCGCGAGGCCTTGCAAAGCCTGAGGTTGCCGGCGGGTTTCCAAGCGGCGCAGGTTTATCCGGCTCACTCCGCGGATGAGATCGAGAACGCTTTTCAGGAAGCACGTCGCCGGTTGAACGAAGGCCTGATGGTGAAAGATCCGGAGAGTATCTACTCACCAGGCCGCCGGGGATTGTTCTGGTTCAAGCTCAAGAAAGAGCTCGCCACGCTCGATGTCGTCGTGGTCGCGGCCGAGCTCGGGCACGGCAAGCGCAACCGCGTCCTGAGCGATTACACATTTGCTGTCCGGGATGAAACCAGCGGTAAGCTGCTGACGATCGGCAAGGCTTACAGTGGATTGACCGATGTCGAGATCGCGGAGTTGACTGAGCATTTCAAGAAACAGACGGTCGCGAATCACGGTCGCTACCGCGAAGTGAAACCCGACACTGTTCTCGAGATTGCTTTCGATTCCATCCAGCCGAGCACGCGGCACGAGAGTGGATTGGCCCTGCGCTTTCCCCGCATCAAGGCGATTCGAAGGGACAAAACCATCGATACGATCGACACGCTGACGTACGCGCGATCGCTGATCAAGGTCCGGACCGAATAGTTATTTAGGGACGGCCGGTGGTGGCGGAGTCGGCG
>JBAPMH010000113.1:0-3488 GCA_049278515.1 Chthoniobacterales bacterium | reverse complement strand
CTCCGGAGGATGGCTTCCAGAAAGGCGCGCACTTCGTCCTTCTCGCCTGTGGCCAGCAGCTCGACGCGGCCGTCCGTCAGATTACGCACCGAACCGGTGACGTCGAATCCCTTGGCGATTTGCCTGACCGAATAACGAAAGCCCACGCCCTGGACGTTGCCTTCGTAAAAGACCTGAATGGATTCGATCACGCATCCAAAGATTGATCCGGCCTGTCGCCGCCGGCAACCATTCCGCGCGATTTATTGTCCGGGCGGGAAAGCCGGCAGATCGGGATTCGGAAGTTCTTCCGGGGGCGGCACGAGTCGCGGATCGTCGGAATTCAGATTGAATTGCTCAGCCGCGGGTGTGGAAGCGGGGGTCAGCGAATCCGGAGGCGTCGGGGTGGTCGCGGCGATCAGGGCGGTGGACGAGGCTGGCTTAATCTCTTCGCTGGCCACGTAGCCCTGCTCTCCTGATTCCACTAATTGCACTTTACTGAAACCGAAGGAGGGCCTGATCAGCTTGACCAGAGTCTCTCGCGGAAGCTTCTTGTCGGGCTCCCGGCCCGGTTGCGGGCCACGATGAAAGAATGCCGCGGAATCAGCAGAGACCGCGAAGAGTTGGCCATTTTTCGATGAGGGCGCCTTCTTTGTCTTATCCGTATACTGGGCCGTCTTATTTGCGGTCGAGCAGCCGGTGGCAAAGAGGACGAGGAGCGCTGCTCCAGGCAGGACCAGTCGAGAATAGTTCACAGCGGGGATTTAAGCACGTGGCGCGCCACCTCACTTATACGAATAGACGAGGCAAAACGTCGTCTGTTCGCCTTCCAGAAGACTCACGGCAACAAAGTATTGCCCGCTGGTAGTGGGCGTGTATCCGGCCGAGGCTTTTTCGCCTTCATTGTAGCTCTCGGTCACCAGGGGCTTGCCATTCTCATCATAGAGATCGACCGCGATTTTCTTCGCCTTCGTATTGGCGGCGGCGGAAAACCAATACTGGTTTCCGGCATAAAGATTCACTGCGATCAGGGCCCTTTCGGAGGGCTTGATCAGGCCGGCCCAATGACCGTCCCGCAGCTTGAAGCCTTCGTTTGAGAAAGCGCCGGTCAGATCGAGCACCAGCTTATGCGCTTCCACTTCCTCATCTGTCTCCGCCCGGAGGGAAGGGCAGGATGCACCGAGAATCAATCCAAGCAAAATCGCGATTGCCTTTTTCACTTCGCGTCTCCCTTGTTCCGGATTTCCTCCATTAACTTCGTGACGGCCTCATTGAGCTTGCGCACATCGTCGAGGGTGGGGCCTTTGCCGGACTGAAAGCCAACCAGTTTTTCGATCCCGGTCAGCTGTTCGCTCACGCTCTTGACCAGGGGCTCGTTCCGCAGGTCCGGAGTGATGTCGTTGATCTTCGCGTGAATGAAATTGACCACTGCCGGCTGACGCAAAACCCGGGCGCTGCGCTCATCGTAGTTCTTCATGACCGACGCGCTCACCGCCTGCGTGCCCCGAATCCAGCCACCGAGGCTCACGAGAATCACCAGGTCCTGATCGCGGTGGGTTTGCATGGAGGCCTTCACTTCGTTTTGGGTCGCTTCGAGCTCTTCCTGGAGCGCGTCCCACTCGCTGTTCTCGGCAAATTCGTTGATGCTGTTTCCGCGGCTGAGAACGTTCTCACTCACGCCCAGGGCTTTCGCCAGCTTGATGATATCGGTGCCGATATTCTTCACCTGCTGACTATCCTGCGCCTGGACCGCGATGAAACCGTCCGCGATCAGGCCGCCCAAATTGAGCGCGATTTGGGCCCGGTTGCGATACGTCATCGGAATCGGCGTGCGATATTGGCCCGCCCAATCCGGTTTTCCCGGCTTCTCGAGGGCGGCAAAAAGCTCGCCCGGCGTGGGAATGGTCAGGGCGTCGGTCCTGATCGCTCCAGCCAGTTGTTCCGGGGCGAGAGTCGCAGGCGCCGCGAGCCCGAGAGATGCGCTCGCCAGCGCAACCAGCATTCCAGTCGTCCAGATCCGAACAAACATGAGGCCAGATTATGCCTGCGGACCGAGATTGCCAATCGGAATATGGAGACGGCTCGCTGCGGCGAGCTAACGCCAGCCAAAAGAGCATTGCCTGCAGGGACGGAACCTGATCTTAATTCATCGCATCTATGGCGCCCACCAGCATCGCAAAAATCAAGGCGCGCGAGATTCTCGATTCGCGCGGAAACCCCACCGTCGAGGTCGAGGTCCATCTGGAAGGCGGAGCAATGGGCCGGGCGGCCGTGCCCAGCGGAGCCAGTACCGGGGAACACGAAGCCTGGGAATTGCGGGACGGCGACAAGAAACGATACGGGGGCAAGGGAGTTTCGAAAGCGGTCAGGAGCGTGACCGAGGAGATCGCGCCCGTCATCGCGGGCTGGGATGCGCTCGAGCAGGCCAAGATCGATCAAAAGATGATTGAGCTGGATGGAACGCCGAACAAAAAAAAGCTGGGCGCCAACGCCCTCCTCGGCGTATCGCTCGCCACCGCGCACGCGGCGGCCGCCGCATCGAATGCTTCGCTCTTTCGTTACCTCGGCGGAAATTCGGCGAAGACCTTGCCGGTGCCGATGATGAATATCCTGAACGGCGGGGCGCATTCCGATGCCCCCATCGATTTCCAGGAATTCATGATTATGCCAAAAGGCGCGCCGTCTTTTGCCGAAGCGTTGCGCTACGGGACAGAGGTCTTTCACGCCCTGAAAAGTGTCCTGCACGATCGGGGACTTTCCACGGCGGTCGGCGATGAAGGCGGGTTCGCGCCCAAGTTAAATTCCGCCGAGGATGCTCTCGATTGCATCGCCCTCGCCGTGGAGAAAGCCGGTTACAAATTTGGCGAACAAATCTACGTCGCCCTCGACCCGGCTGCCTCGGAGTTTTTCGATGCGGAAGAAAACGCCTACGTGTTCAAGAAGTCCGACGGCTCAAAGCGATCGGCTGAGGAACTGGTGGATTACTACGACACCCTGGCGCGCCGTTTCCCGATTATCTCGATCGAGGATGGCTGCGCCGAGAACGATTGGGATGGCTGGAAAAAGCTAACCGCGCGCCTCGGAGAAAAAGTTCAGCTCGTCGGTGACGATCTCTTTGTCACGAACGTGGAATTTTTGCGCAGAGGGATTCTCCAAAACGTGGCCAATTCCATTTTAATAAAGGTCAACCAGATTGGCACGCTCACCGAGACGCTGGCGGCGATCGATCTGGCCACGAAAAACAATTACACCGCTGTGATCAGTCATCGCTCGGGCGAGACCGAAGACACGACCATCGCCGACATCGCCGTCGCGACGAACGCGGGGCAGATCAAGACCGGTTCGCTCTGCCGGACCGATCGAGTGGCGAAATATAATCAGCTTCTCCGGATCGAGGAGGAACTTGGTGACAACGCCGTTTACGGCGGTAAAATGCGCTAGTGGATCATCCCGGCTATGGCGATTTTCGCGCGCGACGTGAAGCCACCGTTTGGCAGCGTCTGAACAGC
>JBAPMH010000112.1:0-1546 GCA_049278515.1 Chthoniobacterales bacterium | reverse complement strand
GCCTGACGAGTGGTTATTTGCGCGAAAGCGAGGCCGAGACCCGGCGGGCCGAAGGTTCGCTCCATGCCTGGACGGAAGTTTTTCTTCCGGGCGCGGGATGGATCGGCCTGGATGCGACCAACGGGGTTTTCTGCAACCACAACTTTATTGCCGCCGCGGTCGGTCTCACTCCCGCCGACATCACGCCGATTAGCGGGGTGTATTATAATAAAAAGCAGGTTCCCGCGCAGATGACGAGCAAGCTGCAGTTGATCAATCTGTGAGCGGAATGACGAAGCACGAATGACGAATGACGAATGACGAATGACGAATGACGAATGACGAATGACGAAGGAAATGACGAAATCCGAATGATCGTCAGCGCCTGGCGTCAAGCTATTCCTCCATTCGTCATTTGATCATTGATTCGTCATTCGTCATTCGTCATTCGTCATTCTTCCCGCATGCTCTCCGAACTTCAGCTCCGGAATTTTCGCTGCTTCGAATCGCTCAGGATCGAGTTCGCTCCCGGCTTCAACTTTTTCCTTGGGCGAAACGGGGAGGGGAAGACTTCCATCCTGGAAGGGGCTTGTGTTCTCCTCCGGCTGCAGTCTCAACGCAGCTCCACGCTGGCGCCCGTCGTCCGCTTCGGGGAAAAATCGTTCGGCGTGGCGGGCCGAAGCGAAAATCATTCGCTGGAATTTCGTTACGGCCGGTTGCGCCGGAAGGTAACGCTGGACCAGGTTGAGCAACGTCCCCTCGATGATTATTTGCGCCTCGGGCGGGTGGTGTCGTTTGCCAATACCGACATCGAACTTGTGCGCGGCGCTTCCGAGGCGCGGCGGCGTTACCTCGATTTCCTGGCAGCGCAGATCGATCCCCTTTATCGGCCTACTCTGCGCGCTTACGAACGCGCGCTTCGCTCGCGAAATGCGCTTCTAAAATCGCCTCACCCTCGTTTGCGCGAGATCGCGGCCTACGATCCGCCGCTTTTGGAACACGGCGCGAAACTTGGCCGGATGCGCGTCCAATTGGTCGAACGTTTGGCTCCTCTGGCCGCGGAAGCGCATCGTGGGATCAGCGGCACGAAGGAGGGCCTGCAGCTCCGGTTTTTGCCGGGAAATGATGACGATTTTGCCCGGCACCTGGCGGATTCGCGGGCGGAGGAACAGCGTCTTCGCCAGACCATCGTCGGTCCGCATCGGGACGACATTGAGCTTCTGGTCGAGACGAAGATGGCGAATCAATATGCCTCGGAAGGTCAGCAGCGGACCGTGGCGCTCGCCTTGAAGATTGCGCAATCCCGGATTTTTCGCCTGGAAGAGGGAACGCCGCCCCTGCTTTTGCTCGACGATATTTTCGGCGAACTCGATCCGGTGCGGCGGAATGCGCTCCTCGAGCAGTTGCCATCCGAAGGGCAAAAGCTCGTAACCGCGACGACGATGGATTGGCGGGAATCGGAAACGATAGGCCCGGTCTTTGAGTTGAAAGACCGCCAGTTGATTCGTGTTGGAGCATGATCGGGCGGGTTTTTCGTTATTGTCTCCAGAGCGCCGAAGGCGCGGAG
>JBAPMH010000111.1:0-2645 GCA_049278515.1 Chthoniobacterales bacterium | reverse complement strand
CTTGCCATCGCAAGCGAAATGCACCGGCGCGCCCGAGGTTCGCGCGAGGTCGTCGGCGATCAGGATCCGGACATCCCATTGCCGTCGAAAGGTCTCGGCCGAAAGCTCGTGACCGCGTTCGCTGCCTTGGTTTTGCTTAACGTCCTGGTTGGAATTGTATTCATCATTGGCAACAAGAAGGGCACCGGTGAACTGCGCTCGCGAGAAGAGGCCACGCGAAAGCAGCTGGCCGCATCCCTGCAAAAGACGGCCGAAACGGCGCTGCCTCTCCCCACGATTGCCGACGAAATTCGCCTGAACGCCGCAGGGCCGGAGCGGGATCGGATCGCCGAGAGTGTAATTCTTCTCGCAACGCAGGCCGGCGGCTCCGCGGTAAAATCACTTCCTGACGATAAACAAATAACCGTCGTGATCGATGTTCCCTCCGAGCGCGCCGATGAGTTTTGCCGATCGCTCACGCCCCTCGCGCCACCGGATTATTCGCCCCCGCCAGCTGAGAAATCCGGGCCGCCGGGGAAGCGCACCATCATGCAGGTCCGGATCGCCGATGGCTCATCATCCTGAGCGGCGTGGCGGCGAAGGAAATGATCGCAATAACGTTTGCGTTGCCGGCTGAAAGCTCGGACTTCGTCAATTTGCTCGAAACGTCCGGACAAAATTCGCGCGAAGGCAGTCAGATCATCCGAGGCAATCTTCACGGAAAAACCGTGATTCTCCTCCATACCGGCGTCGGCGAAAAGGTTTGCCGCGACCGAATGAAGCTCCTTTTCGAGCGTGAACGATTTCAATATCTGATCAGCGCAGGCTTCGCCGGAGCACTCGAAAACGAGCTTCGAATCGGCGACCTGCTTCTCTCGGAAAATTTTTCAAGTCCGGAGCTGCTGCAATCCCCCACCCTCGACCTGCCGGAGGACCTGGTATTTCTCGGGAAACTGCTCACGGTTCCCGGAATGATCGACTCCGCGGTTGAGCGCAACCAGCTTGCGGCGAAGACGGGAGCCGTCGCAGTGGACATGGAAACCAAATTCATCGCGGAAGCGTGCGCGAAACACCAAACGCCGATGCTTTCGCTCCGGGCGATCAGCGATACACCTTCCGAACCGTTTCCCGCGCCACCCAATGTCCTATTCGATCTCGCGAAACAAAAAACGGATTTCTTCCGGCTCGCCCTTTATCTCGTCATGCACCCGGGCGCGATCTCGCGATTGAATGCATTTCGGCAACGGATTGCCGGGGCCAGAAGAAACCTGACGAGCGCCCTGGAAGGAATTGTGCGCGCCGATTTGTAGCCGCTCGCCTGTGGCGAGCGCGAGAACGAAGTTGCCGCAAACTCAACGTCGGCCACAGGCCGACGTCTACAAGGCCGGCTCTACGTGCACCAGGACATCGGCGATCCGCGAATCGCTCTGCCGAATGACGTCCTTCACCTGGTGGGCGAGGTCATGACCTTCGCGCACCGATATCCCCCCATCGACACCGACGTGCAGGTCCACGTAGAACGAAATGCCCATCTTGCGCACCCGACACTTTTCGACCTCCAGCACCCCCGGAACGGAAGCAGCCGCGCGTTCGATGGCCGCGACGATCTCCCCGCGAGGCGCGGTGTCGAGCATCTCATGCAGCGCCGGAAAGAGCAGGCGCCAGCCATTGAACGCAATTACCGCGCAGGCAAACAGCGCCGCCCAATCGTCCGCGCTGTACCATTTTTCGCCGCCGATCAAAGCGACCGAGATGCCGACGAAGGCCGCGACCGACGTGAGCGCGTCCGCCCGATGATGCCACGCGTCGGTTTTTACCGCGGTGCTTTCGACAACTTTCCCGACCCGCATCACCGCGCGGTAGAGAAATTCCTTTATAACGATCACCAGCACGAGGACGATCAGCGTGAACGGCGCCGGCCCGTGGTGCGGTGTGAAAATCTCGCGCACGCTCTGGATGGCGAGCCCAATCGAGGCCAGAAGAACCCCAGCCGCGACAATACCAGCCGCCAGCGGCTCGGCTTTTCCATGACCGTACGGATGCGTTTCATCCGGCGGACGCGATGCGAACTTAAGCCCGCCCCAGATCACGACCGACCCGGCGATGTCCAGGGCGGATTCGATCCCGTCGGCGATCAGCACGTACGAATTGCCGAACAGTCCCGCGCTGATTTTCGCCGCTGCGAACACGACGTTTACCAGCATTCCGATCAACGCGACGCGAGCGCCGGTTTGCATATTGCTGGCGGGATCGTTCGATGTAGGATGGAAACCCTGCGGCATTATGAGCACAACGTTTAAGGCCGCGATCTACGAAACGCACGGAAATCCGATGGACGTTCTCCGGGTAGTCGAACAACCCTGGCCGGCGCCGAGGCCGGACGAAGTGGTGGTAAAGATGTCCGCGGCGCCGATTAATCCGGCCGATCTCAATTCGATCGAAGGCAAATATCCCATCCGGCCCACTCTCCCTGCGACGCCCGGCATAGAAGGTTCCGGCGAGGTAATCGAGGCCGGATCGGAGGTTCGCAATTTGAAGACCGGGACACAGGTGATCCTGCCGCATGGCTTCGGGACATGGCGGGAAGCGTGCGCCATCGCCGCGAACAGACTGGTCGCGGTGCCACCGGGCATCGAGCCGATCCAGGCCGCGATGTTGAAGGTAAA
>JBAPMH010000110.1:0-6769 GCA_049278515.1 Chthoniobacterales bacterium | reverse complement strand
ATGACGAGCGCGGCTCGACAGCGTCTCGCCCTACCAAAGTTACATCCTTTGGACACGCACCCCGGGAGTTCGCTCCGATTCCCTCCTAGCTCTAATCCCCCGCACCTCCGGCGCTTCACTGGAGCCGGCGCGCCACCTCGCCGGTAATCTCACGCGCAACGGCCCGAGGGCGGGCAATCTCCATCTCTACTTTCCACCCCGGTGGTAGACCTCGACCAGGCCGACGCCGGTAGTGTTATTTACTCCAGCAAGCAACGCGGTGTACTGCCCCGGGGGCAGCGCTGCGGCGATGGCGGACTCCAATGGATTTGTTGGCGCCAAAGCAGCGGCGTTAAGTTCGGCGGCTTGCGCGGGGTCGTCCTGCCAATTGTTATTGGCGATCAGAAGTGCTCCGTTGCCATCACGCAGCTCGAGCGTGGGATCGGCCAGTGCATTACTAACTCCGGCCGCGCCAAGACTGGGACCAATACCGCGCACCACGATTCTGTCAGCGCCGCCGTTTCCACCGAGAATGAATCCCGCGATTACAATGCTGCCACCGGTTTCAACAAACGCGCGCGTGCTGATATTAGCCAGCTTCGAGGTAACGGCCTGGCTCAGGTCGTAAACTTCGATCAGGCCGACACCTGAAGTGTTATTCTTGCCGCTGATGATGGCCGTATAAGCGCCGGGATCTAGCGTGACATCGATCGCTGCCTCGAGATCATTGTTGGGTGCAATCCCGGTAGCCTGGATCGCGGCTTCCTGGTCATCTCGCCAGTTATCGTTGGCGATCGTGACAAAGCCGGCCGGACCATGCAGCTCCAGCAGGGTGTCGGCCAGCGCGTCGGGAACGCCGAAACCGGTCAGAGACGGTCCGATTGCCCGAAGGAGAAGATGTTTGGGCGCGCTTCCCGAGATGATCAGCCCTCCGATACCGACATTGTCTCCGCTCTGGACGCGCATCCGGGTGGACAAGTTAAGAGGTTGCGATGCTGGTGTCGCCGTCGCGCTCGGGGTTGGGGTAGGCGTCGCAGGACCAGGCGTTGGAGTTGGCGTAACGCTCGGCGTCGCCGTTGCGGTCGGGCTCGGTGTAACGGTTGGTGTGATAGCGGGTGTCGGCGAAGGTGTTGCCGTCGGGCTAGCCGATGGAGTTATGACCGGTGTTGGAGAAGGCGTCGTCACCGGCGTGGCAGTCGGGGTTATCACCGGTGTGGGCGACGGTGTAGCAGTAGGTGTTACAACCGGCGTTGCCGTGGGCGTGGGCGTCGCGGTTGGAGTCGCGGTCGACGAAACGGCCGGACTGGGGGTTGGTGTTGGCGCGCCGGGCACGCTGAAAGCGTAAACCTTGTTGTCGCAAGCAATGTAGATTCGGCCCCGCGCCGCGATGCCGGTATTAAACGTCCGCCCGCCGCTGATCGTATCGTTGGCGCCGCCGCCGGCGAAGATCACCGCGCCGGTCTCGCCATTGTATCCAACCAAGCGCTGGTTGGTGCCGTGTCCGTATGTCCACACGATCGGATTGCTCGTGCCATCGGTGGAAGTCACAAAGGGCGAGGTACGCCCCAGGGAAGTAACATTCCAACCAGTCGTGATGGTCGGCGGGGTCGTCGCCGTTATCTTGAACACCCACAATGACCCGCTCGGCCGCAGCGCGACGAAGGTGCCCAGGCTTGTCCGATAAGTTACTGATGAATTAATGAGTTGTCCGGGAGAGACGACTGCTTGCGCGACCGGTGCGGTAATCCCGCCGAGATTCGCGCGATCAAGCAGGTAACCGTTTCGATCTTTGCCAATCGCGAGCACCAGCGCGGAAGGTGTCGCGCCAGGGACATCGAGGACAATCGCATTGGTGCCGCCCAGATCGACGTCGCCGCTGTCGAGCGACATCCAATTTGTCGGCGCCCAATAATCCGTGGTCGCCCCACTGAAAACCGGCCCGGGCTGGAGGCGGATAACGGCCTCGCTGCCCCCCCAGGGAGTGGTCCCGCCGGGGGCATTGCCGGTCACGACGAACAGGTTCGTCCCGTCACTCGCGATCCCACCGGGCGTCCAGATTCCAGACTTAAGCGAAGTCGTGACCCACGACCCGAACTGCGTGCCGTCGAGCGAAATGCCAAGCACGGTTCCGTGATAGTTGCCTATATCCGCATATCCACCGTAAGGAACATAAACCATGTTCCCGAGAACGATGAGCGCGCCGCGCTGCATTTCCAGCGACGAGCTGAAGCCTGGAAAAGTGGCATTCACGTCGACCGGAAAACCGGGATTGATCGCACCGGTATCAACGTTCAGGGAGTAAAACATATTGTTAGGCCCGCTGATCACCGCCATCAGAAAGAGCGAGCGCGAAGCCAGATCGATCACCGGTGTGCCGGTAATACCGACGGGCGAGATAAGCCCCATGCTACCGGCTGGCGTGCCTACGTTCCGCTGCCAGATAGTCGCGCCCGTGATCGCATCGAGCGCGTAGACATTATTGGATTCCGTTACCGCGATCACTTTCGCAACGCCATCCGGCCCGCCTTCGACGTAGAGCGGCTGGGCATAGACGTTGCCAACAATTGTGCCGCCAAAGTTCAGATCCCTTGCCAGAAGCGACGCCGCCGCCGGCGTAAAGAACGGATCGATGAACAACCCATCGCGCGAAGCATTTTTGTGATACTGGGCGACGTTCTGCGAAATGGCCTCTGGAGCTGCCGGGGCTTGCGAAAAGAGCACTCTCGAGGCGGCAACGCCCAGAATTCCGAGCCCAAGTGAAATCGTTGCGGCAGACAGGTTCCTCATGGTCCGGTCCTTTTTCAGGAAAATTTCCGCCGAACACAAGAAGCATCATTCCCCGCCAGGCCAAGGCGCCGGCGTCGCTCGCGCGCGTGTCTGCCTCTCCATCGGAGGCAGACACAGCGCCGAGACGGAATGATGGCTTACGGACTTGTTATCGGGCCGCGATCGTAAACTTCAACGACCCCGATGCCGATGCCGTTGTTTACACCCGAAAGCAACGCCGTGTAGAGACCGGGCGGCAGTGTCGCCGCCAGGGCCGACTCGAGATTGTTTGTCGGTGCGAGACCCGCAGCATCGATTTCCGCCGCCTGCACTGGATCCTCCCGCCAGTCGTTGTTCGCGATCAGGAGAGTTCCATTATTGTCACGCAGTTCCAGCCTTGGATTTGCCAGCACCGGGGAAATTCCAAACGAAGCCAGGCTCGGCCCGATGCCTCGCACTATCACCCGGTCGTTGGCCACGCCGCCGGAGCTTAGAATAAAGCCCGCGATAACGATATTGTCGCCCGTCCTCACAAAGGCACGCGCACTAAGATTGCCCAGTTTCGAGTCAACGCCCTGGTCAAGGTCGTATATCTCCACCAGACTCGCCCCGGAGATGTTTCCGTTGCCCCGCACAACGGCCGTATAAGCTCCCGCATCCAGAGTCGCGACGATGGCTGATTCCAGATTATTGCCGGGAGCGAGGCCCGTGGCTTGAATCTCCGTTTCCTGGCTATCTCTCCAGTTGTTATTCGTGATGGTGGTGAAGGAACCTGGACCGTGCAATTCGAGGACCGGATCCGCGAGCGGATTGGGGACTCCAAATTGCGACAGCGAAGGTCCAATGGCACGCACGATGACGCGCTTGGGCGCGCTTCCCGAGATGATGAAGCCGCCGATGCCCACATTATCCCCGGTTTCCACTCGCAGCCGGGTCGAAAGGTTGATCGCTTTCGAGACCGTACCAGGACTTGGGGTCGCGGTCCCACCTGGCGTAGGAGTCACGCCCGGTGTCGCCGTAGGTGTAGGTGACCCTCCCGGTGTCGGAGTAGGTGTTGAGCCGCCCGGCGTCGGCGTCGGTGTAGGCGAAGGTGACACGCCCGGCGCCACTTGAATATTGAGGATATTGCTGAACGGACCGAGCACCGTGTCGCCGTTAATGTTATAGGTGGTGCGCACCCGGTAGCAGTAGCTTCCGCTAGACTGGTGCTCCAGGAACGAAGTCCCGGAGGTGCTGGTTACGTCGAACCAGGACTCATTTACAATCGCGATATCGTCCACATACCACCCGAACGGAGTGGAAGCGGGACGATTCTCCGCTCCGAGGGAATAGTGAAACCGGAGGCGAATCGTTTGGCCGCCATAGTTCGCCAGGTTGACCGATCTCGCGAAGAGCGGCTCCGTGGCCAAGGAAACCGCTCCGGTGCCGGACTCGGAGCGATTGTGAGTATAGATCGGATCCCAGGTCGTCCCGCCGTCGGTGGAAACTTCGACGATAACGTTGTCGTCCCCTTCGTTGCTGTCCCAGTCGGAGAAGTTCAGGAAAGTCTGACCCTGTGACGGAACGGTGATCGGACTGTTATAAGTGAGGAATGAATCCGCGCTCGTAACTCCTTCGAACCCGCGGGCGAAGAAGGTGTTGCCCGGGTGCTGCGGCTTCGTCGAAGTCGTCCAATTTTGAGCGCCCGCTCCCGTGGTCGTTGACGTCCAGTTTCCCAGGCCATTCTCGGCATCGTCGAAGATTACCGGGGCGCACGATGTCTGCGACACTTGCACGAGGTCTGGCCCAGTCGCTCCTGTCGGGCGGGTCCAGGTGAGCGTGTAAGCGCCGTCGGTATCGGGGTTCTCGTAGTCAGGACCCGCCGAGAGTGTCGGAGCCTCGAGCGCCGGGCATTGGAAGACGCGAATATTGTCGACGTACCAACCCTGAACGCCGTTGCACCCGTCCTGACTCCAGGTAAACCGGATGTTGATCGTGTCACCTGGCTGAGCGACCGAGGCGAGATTGGCTACCGTGGTTCCCCAGGAGCCGAGAATCGCGCCGCCCAAATTCGTTCCGGTCCACGCATCCTCCCCTGGATTCGGTCCGGTATTGTTGCCGACCGGCGCAGCCTGGTTGTAAACAGTGTTCGGCGGATTGTAGACATATTGGCTCCGCGGCAACAGCGTGTAGGCGCCCCCGTTCCGGCTGATCTCGACCTGCCCGCCGTCAACTCCCGCTTCGGTAGCCACGTAATGATCGAACGATAGCTGCGGCGAAGTAGCTCCTGGTGGGATGACAATCGGGGGACTGTCGAGCGTGTGACTCCCTGAATAATCGCCACCCGGTGCACAGGTGCCACCGCCGGGCTGGCCTACGACGGGATTAATCGCAAATTCAGCCGTGCCCGTGCGTCCGCCGGGCAGCGTCGAATTAAGATGGAAGAACCGGGTAGCGTCCTTGGTCGCATCCTCCCAGTCGACAAGGCCAGTGAGATAGCCCTGGCTCGTCTTCGTCCAGCCATCCTCGCCGGTCTCCCAGTCCTCGGAAAAAATGACGGTGGCACCAGCGCATGCCTGGGCCGGATCCGGATTAAGAAGCGGGCCGTAAGAGCATGGGGGAACCGCACTCATCTCGACGGCGAGCATGGCTTTCGCCACCTCCTGGCAATTGCCAGCCGTAATCACTTCACTGGAGGGCGTGCCGTTGGCGGTACTTGTCGAGAGCTGGTTTAGCGGTGCACCGATCAGGTCGCTGCACGAAGTTTGAAGCGCGATCGCGTGGGCCGGAAAATCGGTCGTCGGTGTTTGATAAACGGATTCGGCTCGGAAGTAGATCGCCGCTGCCTTGGTCAGGCCAATCCCGGTGATGGTCTGGCCGTTGTAGGAACCACCGGGCGCAAACTGGGTGCCGTCCACGATCAAGGCATAAGCGTGATTCGGCACGCCTGAGTTCGTGTGAACGCCTCCGCCGTCAGCCGTCCCGCACGCGTAGTTCGGGGACGAAACCTTGCCGGGGGAAGAGAGACGGTCGGGGTCGTACATGTCGCGGAGGAGAAGCTCCTGCACTTGCTGGCCCAAATCTTCTCCCACCAGCCAGCGCTGCCCATTTGGATAGGGTTCGGCGTTGTTACTCCCGCCCTGCCCGTCCGAGTTATTCAACAAATCGACCGTCTCGCCAAAGATGTCGGAGTAGGACTCGTTGAGGGCACCGGACTGGAAGGCATAAATGAGTCCATGCGTGTACTCCGTGTAAGCGTGGCTCCACTCGTGGGACACCACGTCGTCCGCGTCGAAGATGGGACAGTAGTTCGTGGAACTTCCGTTCCAATACGCATTCGGACATTGCTCGTTGATCAGGTAAACGCTAGCCATGTGGTGACCAAGGCCGTCATAGGAATCGCGCCCAAAAGCGGAGGAATACAGATTGTAGGTTTGGCCCGCAAAATCGTAGAGGTTATTGATGAACGGAGCCGGGTGCGGCGGATCGCCTTCCTTGCGTTGGACGAAGAGGTCCGGATTATCGGGGTCGTAACGCGGGGAGTAGATCGTGCGATAGAGCGCTGCCTCATGCATTGGGACCCGCAGCAGGACAGCAGCCGTTTGCGCGTCGATCCAAACCTGCTCGGCAGTCTTTTCCCCGATCACCTCCACCGAATACGCGAGTCGACTGGCGACGGGCCGCCCTTCCAGCAATCCCGCGGGATAAACTGCCAGTTCCGTCTTGCCCGCTTTCAGGCCCGGCCCTGTCCCTGCGTCTTTTCGTAACGAGGTGAGCGCCTCTTCCACCGCCACCGGTTGCGTCACGTAAGGAACCGTGCCGATCGAGATGTCCGGGACATAATCGCCGTTCACGCCCGTGATTCCCTCGTTGTTCATGTGGACCACGACTTGCGCGCCAAACACGCGAAGCCCCTGGTAAACCTGGTTGAGTCTCACGTGCTTCATTCCCATCGAGTCGGTCGTGGTCCTGGCAGTCTGCAGGTTGCTGCCGGGCCGGGACGAATCGCCGGCCGCCACGGCGGCGCGTTCCGCCTCGTTCATTC
>JBAPMH010000109.1:0-4055 GCA_049278515.1 Chthoniobacterales bacterium | reverse complement strand
GGTCCCTCGGCGCGCTGCGCCAGCCTCGGGATGACAACGCTTTCTTTCATTCTCCGCCATGATTGAATTGTTGCGATGGCTTCCGATGAGATGCCCGTAACCTTCCGTCGCCGCCTTGCCGATTTCTTCGGACTCCGGCGCAACCTCGTCATTCTGCTCATCACGATCTTCCTCATCGGCGCGGGAGAAGAGCTCTGGATGCGCTTCGTGCCGAAGTATCTCCAGGCCCTCGGCGCCTCTGTTTTCTTAATCGGCGCTTTTGACGCGATCCGGATTTTGCTCGGCGCGATCTACGCCTATCCGGGCGGAGTGTTGGTCGATCGCTGGGGACACCGGCGCGCTTTCCTGACCTTCAATCTCTTTTCGATTGCCGGTTATTCGCTCGTTCTCCTGGTTCCGCACTGGGGCGCAGTCATTGCGGGGATGTTCCTCTTCCTTTCCTGGACCTGTTTCTCGCTGCCGGCCACTTTTTCGCTCATCGGCGCAACCCTCGGCCCGAACCGGCACGCCATGGGCATCGGCATGCAGTCGGTCATCAAGCGATTGCCGATCATGATCGCTCCGATTGTCGGCGGATATCTGATCGATCGGTTCGGCCTCATCGACGGCGTGCGAATCGGTCTGGTTGTCTCGATCCTGCTTTCTGGCGCGACGATTGTGGTTCAACTCCAGCTGCGAGAGAACCCGGCGGCCGCGAGCCCATCCGGCGATCGCTGGAACTTTTGGCAAAGCCTGGGGGCCTTTGACCCGCCGCTGCGCCGGCTTTTGCTCAGCGACATCCTGGTGCGTTTTTGCGAGGGAATTCCGTACGCGTGGGTCGTGATTTACGCGATGGACAATGTGGGGGTAAGCGCCAAAGCGGTCGGCGTCCTGATCAGCATCGAGGTTATTGTGGCCGCTCTTTGCCTGATCCCGGCTTCTCATTTCGCCGACAAGCACGGTCGCGAGCCGTTTGTTCTGGCGACGTTCGGATTCTTTACGCTCTTCCCGTTGGCGCTTTGGATCTCGGGCAGTTTTGCGATGCTCGTGGTGGCTTTCGCGATTCGCGGTTTGAAGGAGTTCGGGGACACTTCGCGCAAGGCCCTGATCATTGGTTATTGCGCGCCCGAGCGCCGGGGGCAAATGATCGGCGCCTATTATCTGGTCCGGGACCTGTTGGTCAGCATCGCCGCCGTCCTGGGCGCCTTGCTCTGGAAACTGGGACCGGGCGCGAACTTCCTTGGAGCGGCGATTTTCGGTCTTTGCGGCACGGTGATTTACGCTTTGTCATCCCGAGCGCAGTCGAGGGACCCCGTGTAACGTCGGGCGACGGGGTTTGAAAGCCCGGCCTCGCCAACTTCGTTGGCTGCGTTACGGCTCGACTCTGCTAGCGCTTCGCTCGGAATGACGGGTCGCAGTTCCCCAATACTCCATCACTCCATTCCCCGGCGCCTCTCGGCTCCCTTCTCAAACCCCGGGGTTGACCTTTGTGAATAACTGTCCCATGCTGATTTCGAAGGAGACCAAACCCGAATGCAGATGTTTTCCAGCAGCCGAAAAGTGGAGCCCGCGATGCCAATGACAGCAACGCCCCCTGCGCCTCCCGCCAAAACCGAGCCCTCGCCCACTCCTAACGGCGCCACCGAAACGAGCGGCGCGGGAGGGACCTTGTCGGCCGGAGTTTCGATCAAGGGAACGGTCAAGTTCCAGAAAGAACTGCTCATTAATTGCCAGGTAGAGGGCAAGATCGACTCCAACGGCCGGCTCACCGTCGGCAAAGACGCCCGGATCAAAGGCGATATCAAAACGCGGTCCGTCATTGTGGACGGCACCGTTGACGGCAATATCACCGCCGCGGAACGCTGCGAGCTGCGCGCTGGTTGCACCGTGAACGGCGACATCGAAGCGCCGCGTCTGGTAGTCGACGAGGCCGCCAGCTTTATCGGCAGCGCCAAGATCGCGTTTGCCCAAAAGCCGGCCGCTGCCTCGACCACCCCGACCGCCTCGACCAGCCTGGGCTAGTTTGGTCTGGGCAGGATTCGGTTGCGCCTCGCGTTGAGGCGTTGACAACGGCAAGCCGTGTCCCGATTGGCTCGGGCGAAATTCGTTCGCCCGTCCGAAATTCCGCGGCTCAATTCTGTCGCCGCGAGTTCGGCAGTGTGGCTGTGAGCCACGCCCCGCGTTTCCAGCGTCACGCGGCGCTATCCCTACGCAACCGTGGCGGAATGGCGTGTCATCCCGAGCCGCGCAGACGGCGAGGGACCCCTCAGTTGCAATCCGCGTTACGCAAGCGACGCACCGAGACCGCTCTGACGTAGCGGCCTACCTTCCGCGGAAGCGGTTGAGCGCTCGCGAGGTCCCTCGGCGCGCTTCGCCAGCCTC
The DNA here is from genome assembly GCA_049278515.1 of Chthoniobacterales bacterium. GTDB lineage: Bacteria > Verrucomicrobiota > Verrucomicrobiia > Chthoniobacterales > UBA10450 > AV80. The sequence goes on along the minus strand of JBAPMH010000109.1, from coordinate 1,694 downwards.
GGGATGACAATCCGCAGCTTCTTCATACTGTCCGACCGCAATTGTGGCGGACGGTGGACGCTCACTGTAGTTCGCGCTCGCTCTGGCGTAACAAACTGGTCTGGAAATTTTTTGGTCCGATTCGTCCCTACCATCATGAAGAAACTTATTCCGGCGGTTGTGATCGCCGCTGTTTTGCTGTTCGAGGGGACGAACCGGGTCGAGGCGGTGGCACCGGGCGTCGCCGAAGAAAACCTGGCGAAGGCTTCGATGTTCGCTCTTGGGGGCATGGGCGTTGCCGGGACCATGTCGCAAGGCGAACGAGCGTTGCGCGAACTTCTCGAGAAACCGGATGCGGTCGCGCAACTGGAACGCCTGTTGACGAGCGCCACCCCCGCGGGGCGGCTCTACGCGCTGCTCGGGCTGCGGGTCAAAGATCGCGCGGCGTATCAGCGAGCCTTGGAAAAATACAGTGCGAATGATTCGAAGGTGGAAACGGCCCGCGGTTGCATGCTCAGCCAGGATCCGTTTGTCGATCTCCTCAAAGAGATCGAGCGCGGCCAGTACGATTCGTTTCTCGATCGCAAGTGGCCGCCGCAAACGCGCTGACGGCTATTTGCGCTGTTGAGCGACGCTTTGTTATAGCGACGGCGCTCGGTCGCCGTAAACACGCGGCGTCAGATATTCACGCGTTCTTACGCCGACAGAGCGGCGTCGCTACAACTGGGTGCCACTTCGTGTAACGTTCCGTGAGTATGGCATTCGTGCCGTCGCCGCCGCGGGCTACCGTGGACTTTGAGATGCAACCTTCGAAAAGAGTTTGCCGCACAACCGCGCCGAGAACGGGAAGCGAAGGAGTCAGGTGACGAAAGAAAGAACAAAGCGCCGCTATCCGATTGGGGCGGAGCCAATCGGCGATGGCCGGACCCATTTTCGGGTTTGGGCTCCGAAGGCAAAGAGCATCGAGGTTGCAATCGAGGGAAGTCGGGTTGCCAAGGCCCCTCCCACATTTGAACAGCTCGAGCCAGAACCGGATGGATACTTTGCGGGATCAGTAGAGGCAGCAAGCGGAACGCTTTACCGCTTCCGAATTGATGGCGGAGAAAATATTTATCCGGACCCGGCGTCCCGGTTCCAGCCGGAAGGCCCGCACGGCCCGTCGTGCGTGGTGGATCCGGACCAGTTCACCTGGACCGATAGCAATTGGCAGGGCATCACGCTGCCGGGCCAGATCATCTATGAGATGCATGTTGGCACCTTCACCCCGGAAGGCACCTGGCAGGCGGCCGCCCGGGAATTGGCGGAGCTGGCGCGGATCGGAATCACTGTGATCGAGATGATGCCGATCGCGGATTTCCCGGGAGAGTTTGGGTGGGGATATGACGGCGTGGATCTCTTCGCCCCCACCCGCCTTTACGGAACGCCCGACGATTTGCGCGCGTTCATCAATGAAGCGCATTCGTTAGGCATCGCAGTAATTCTCGACGTGGTTTACAACCACTTCGGACCCGACGGAAATTATCTCGGCGTCTTCTCCGGCGATTATCTCCGTCACGGACGGGGCAACGACTGGGGCGACTCGATTAATTTCGATGGCGAAAACTCCGGGCCGGTCCGCGAATTTTTCATCACCAACGGCCGCTACTGGATCCAGGAATTCCATTTCGACGGCTTTCGCTTTGACGCGACCCAGAGCATCCACGACGAATCGGAGG